>CAZIPQ010000183.1:0-1575 GCA_964541165.1 uncultured Muribaculum sp. | reverse complement strand
GGAAGATATATGATAGGTGATATGGTGTCTGATTTACCGGGGTCACTTGATCGGGTTGTCGCTCAATGCCCATCCCTCGCCTGAACGGCGGAATGTCGCTGTGGCGGTAAGCACCGAGTCAGCAGGAGCGTTCATTATGGCCTTACCGAACGGGGTAGGGGTGAACGTATAGCTGAACTGGCAGGAAGCTACTCCGTCGGCCACGCTGTCAGTATTGATGCTGTCGACCGATTTGAGGGTATAGCGTCCGAGCAATACACGATTACCTACCGCTTCCGGACCACCTTTGCGCGATGCCTCGGCTTCAGCTGCATTTTCCTGAACCATTGTCTCGATGGCGGCTTCGGTGCGGAGATCATTGTCTGAAAGCTCCATGTCGCCTCCTGCGGCTCCGGTCAGGACGTAAGCCTTGGCCGCGTCAGTAAGCGCGACGTTTACTGTATAGGGGGCTGCTCCGGCCACGGTGTCGTAAGTCACCATTCCGTCGGCGGCGAGTCGCTGCAGGGTTGACAAGGCTGCCGAGTCGGCGGTATAGCATCCGGTTGTCATGGTGGCGACACATGTGCTGTCGGCAAATATCGGCGACATTGACAATACTCTCTCGGCCTCGCTTGAGTCAAAAGCCTTGCCGGCACATGATGTAAGCGCAAACGCGACTGCCAAGTATGTAAGTGTATGCGATAGTTTCATCGGTAATGAATTTTAATTAATGAACTGTATCAGTCAACCATCTTCATGCGTACGCGCTCCCAGATTGACGGAGCCTCAAGGCGCAGGTGTACGTTGACTTCATCGGTCTCCTTGCTGAGGAATATGATGCTGCTGTGGAGTACGATTGCCACCGAGCCCTCGAAATGAGTGATGCCATGTACGTTGGAAAGGTTGACAGTATGAAATGGTGAAGCTTCGTCAACACTGTTGATGACTAAACATCCATTCTCGTTGATCTCGAGATTATGATGATCCCAGGCGTAGTCAAAGAGCAGACCTATGTCGAGATCTTCTACCCCCGAGGGGCGCTGACGGTACTTCTTATATAACTCGTCGATGACTTTCTTAGCTATCATTCCTGTGAACTGTTTAATAGGTAAATGTTGTGATGAATTAACTTCGGGATTACAACATCACGAAGTTCAAATAAGTTTTCTGAAAAATGCGTTTTGTGACAGAATTGTGACTACTGTAACAGGTTCGTTGCACGAAATGGGCATTTTAACACTTATAATGGCCTAAAGTGCGGTATAACAATGCAACAGCCGGTGAAAAGATGTGACTCTTTTCACCGGCTGAAAAACAGTTTCGGAGTAAGTTATCAGGCGAGGAAGCCAAGCAGCACACCGGCTGCTACAGCTGATCCGATGACCCCGGCTACGTTCGGGCCCATGGCGTGCATGAGCAGATAGTTGCTGGGGTCATATTCCAGACCAAGGTTGTTGGAGATGCGGGCCGACATAGGTACTGCCGATACACCGGCGTTACCGATAAGCGGATTGAGCTTCTTATCCTTGGGCAGGACGAGGTTGAACAGCTTGACGAATATCACACCCGAGGCTGAGGCTATGATGAAGGCCATGA
>CAZIPQ010000182.1:0-1775 GCA_964541165.1 uncultured Muribaculum sp. | reverse complement strand
GGCGTGCCCGGACAGGGGGCCGACAGATGTTTGGCGTCCGTGAGGCCGCCGATTATCGAAACGACACACCGATCGAAACGAAAAAATGCCCGAGAAAGGCTTGATAGCTCTTCTCGGGCATTGTACATTATAACTGAAGGGGATCAATGGCAGCCGCCGCAGCCGCTTCCGCAGCCATCGCCACAACCGTCACCACAGCTGCTTCCGCAACCGTCGCCACAGCCACAGCCGTGAGCCGGCTGGATCTCTTCGGGAGTAGCTTCACGCACCAGACCTACCGTGCCGACAAAGCGTACTTCCTTGCCTGCAAGAGGATGATTGAAGTCCATCACAACCTCTTTGTCAGTAATCTCAAGCACCTTGCCGCTGATACGGTAGCCCTGAGCTGTCATCATCGGGATGACGGCGTCGACCTTCACGTGTTCGGCGTCAAACTTTCCGTCGATTTCAAAGATCTCTTTCTCAAGATGAGCCACCTGCTCGGGATCGTACTCGCCGAAGCCCTCACCTGCAGCTACCTTAACGTCAAACTTGTCACCGGTCGACAGGCCCTCAAGAGCCTTCTCAAGCGGCACGATCACGCCGCGTGTCACACCATAGATGATCTTTTCAGGATCATCGGCGTCAACCTGATGAACGAGCTTGTCACCCTCCGGAGTCACCTCATAGAGGTCGTATACCATTTCGACATATTTGCCGGGTTCGATTTTTTCCATAATTGTAATTATTTTGATGTTAATACTTTGTTACCTTATGATATAACAAAAACCGGGCCAAAATGGTTATATGGTCGTGCCAAACATAGCCAGAAGCGCCGAACATATCGACATGTATATCACCATGCCTATGATGTCGTTGGTAATCGATATAAAGGGGCCCGTGGCAAGCGCCGGATCTATCTTGAAGCGCTCAAGAGTCAGCGGCACGAAAGTACCGAATATCGAGGCAAACACCACAACCGCAAACAGCGACAGTGACACGGCAATCGTGGTCACCTGTGACGGACCGAGCGAGAACATGTTGTACACAAACACAAGAAGCGATATGATGCAGGCATTTAGCAGTCCTACGCCACACTCCTTGAATATCTGCTTTGAGGCATGCTTCACATCGAGCGATCCGTTGGCGAGGCCCTGCACAATGATGGCCGACGACTGGATACCCACGTTACCACCGGTACCGCCGATGAGCGGGATAAACAGCGCCATGGCCGGATTGACAGCAAAAGCGCCCTCAAACTGACCGAGAATAAGTGAGTTTCCGATACCGCCGAGCATACCGATAAAGAGCCAGGGCAGACGGGCCTTGGTCTGAGACAGCACGCTGTCGTTACTCTCCACATCGCCCGACAGACCTGATGCCAACTGGTAGTCACGTTCGCTCTGTTCACGGGCCTCGTCCATGACGTCGTCGACGGTTATCTGCCCTACGAGTCGTCCTATCGAGTCGACCACGGGCATGGCCACGAGGTCATACTTCTCGAAGTCGAGCGTAAGGTCATCGATCGGTGTATCGGTCTTGACCGATACGGGATCGGTCTCCATCACATGCTTGATCTTGGATACCGAAGGATGGGTGATCATCTTTTTAAGCGGAAATACGCCGCGCAGACGATCGTCATTGTCCACGACATAGA
This sequence comes from uncultured Muribaculum sp., assembly GCA_964541165.1. Lineage (GTDB taxonomy): Bacteria > Bacteroidota > Bacteroidia > Bacteroidales > Muribaculaceae > Muribaculum. The sequence continues at coordinate 139 of CAZIPQ010000182.1, read as the reverse complement.
CATTGTATATCTCATCCATGTCCTCGGCCTGCTTGCGCATCTCCTGCACGCACTGAGGCATACTCCAGTTCTCGTTGACCACGATCATCTCCGTGCCCATAAGGCCGCCGGCGGTGTCTTCGTCATACTTCATCAGGTC
>CAZIPQ010000181.1:0-1793 GCA_964541165.1 uncultured Muribaculum sp. | reverse complement strand
GAGTAGGTAACCGCCCCCTTCAAGGCTGCAAGCACAACGCTTGCAGCCTTTTTTAATTATATGAATTTATAGTTATTCAGCTATTATGGTAAAGCAATGTGCTATAATTTTCGGTTGTCTTGCCTGCGGTGAATTTTTGGCCTGGGTATTGAGCCTACCTGTCCCCGGGAGTATTTTGGGCATGCTGTTGCTGACTGTCTTGTTGCAGACAGGTGTCGTGCATCTGGAGGATATACAGTCGCTCAGTAAATTTTTGGTGTCCAATATGGGCTTTTTCTTCGTTCCGCCGGGTGTGGCGCTAATGCTCTATTTTGATCTTATCGCAGCTGAATGGTTTCCGATTACTGTGGCCACGTTTGTCAGTACGGCCGTTGTCTTTATCGTAACCGGCCGTGTACATCAATTGTTCCGTCATCACAACCGTCATGGAGTTTCTGGCAAATAGTACCTTTCTGATCGCGCTGACCTTTTTTGTGTATTGGGGCGCAAAATCGCTTCAGCGTAAAACGGGCTGGATAATCCTCAACCCTGTTTTGGTCACAATAGCCGTTCTAATCGCGTTTCTTAAGTTGACCGGTATTTCCTATCAGCAATACAACGAAAGTGGCAGAATGATCGAATTCTGGCTTAAACCGGCCATTGTAGCACTCGGTGTGCCTCTCTATACTCAACTGAAGGCGATACGGCGGCAGCTGATCCCTGTTTTTGCCTCGCAACTTGCCGGATGTATCGCCGGTATCGTATCGGTAGTATGGATTGCCAAACTGCTGGGAGCATCTAAGGAAGTCATAATCTCGATTACGCCGAAATCGGTTACGATACCAATTGCGATTGAGGTGTCTAACAAGATTGGAGGTATTCCGTCGCTGACAGCGGCAATAGTGGTATGTGTAGGGCTATTCGGAGCCGTTTTAGGAATGAAAGTCATGCAGTATGGACGCATTGATAGTCCGATAGCGCAGGGCCTCAGTATGGGCACCGCATCGCATGTCATCGGCACTACGCGTATCGCTGAGCTCGGTGACAAATACGGGGCTTATGCAACGCTCGGATTGATAATAAACGGAGCGCTCACAGCATTGTTTGCAGGGCCTCTCCTCGAACTTATGGGTATAATTGAATAAGTGATATAGGCATAATAAAAAATCCCGGCATGTACCGGGATTTTTTATTATGGTGGAGTAGGGGATTATTTTATAATATCGTATTTGCGGAATACCTTCTGGATCTTCTCCAGTGCGGTGGTAACCTGATCCTTTGTATGGGTAGCCATCAGGCTGAAACGTATCAGCGTGTCCTGAGGAGCGACAGCGGGTGAAACAACAGGATTTACAAATATGCCCTCTTCGAGAAGATCATGCGTGATAGCAAATGTCTTCATGTTGTCGCGTACATAGAGGGGAATGATCGGAGTAGATGTGTGACCGATCTCACAACCCATATTACGGAAGCCTTCAAGCGCATAATTGGTTATTTCCCACAGGTGCTCCTGAATTTCGGGCTCGCTCTCCATGATGTCGAGTGCGGCAAGCACGGCGGCGGTTGATGCCGGAGTGATGGAAGCAGTGAATATGTAAGAGCGTGAGTGGTGGCGCAGGAAGTTGGTGATCTCCTTGTCGGTGGCGATGAATCCGCCGAGCGATGCAAACGATTTACTGAATGTACCCATTACGAGGTCAACGTCATCAGTAACTCCGAAATGGTCACATACACCGCGACCACCGCGACCGAACACACCTATACCGTGAGCCTCGTCAACCATTACACTCGCGTCATATTTCTTAGCAAGACGG
>CAZIPQ010000180.1:0-1866 GCA_964541165.1 uncultured Muribaculum sp. | reverse complement strand
TGAAGCTGATGAAACTCCGGATAGGCGATGCCTTTCCGGTCAACGTGACCCTCGACGCCGGCAACTGCGGCGAACGCCATGTGGCGCCGTTGCTCTTTATATCGCCGGTCGAGAATGCCTTCAAGCACGGCAACACCGGAAGTCCCGATGACCATATCGACATCTCCATAATGGCCCGCGACGGGCTGGTAAGCTGCATCATCAGCAATCACTACGACAGCCTACGCCGCCAGCCGGGAGGAAGCGGAGGCATCGGCAGCATGAACCTGAGCCGACGGCTGGAACTCATCTACGGCCCACTGGCCTCGATGGATATAAAAGTAACTGACGACACCTACACGGTGACGCTTATTATAAATCTGAATTCATAATGAAGCCATGACTACACTGCGATGTATCGTTGTCGACGACGAGCCGCTGGCCCGTGACCTGATAGCCGCCTATGTGGAGCGGACCCCGTTCATGACGCTTGCCGGGAAATTTGCCTCGGCCCAGGACGCGGTGCCTGTGTTAATGGAGGGTGGTGTTGACGTGGCCTTTCTCGATATCCAGATACCCCGTATGTCAGGCATGGAACTGGCTCGGCTCGTTCCGCCGGAATGTCGCGTGGTGTTTATCACGGCCTATGACAAATATGCCGTGGAGGGGTTCCGTGTCAACGCGCTCGATTATCTCATGAAGCCGGTGAGTTACGACGAGTTCCTTACCACGGCGCGCAAGGCCCTGCAATGGGTGGAGATGGCGAAGGGAGCGCAACATCAGGCCGCCGATCAGCCCGAGCATCTGCTGGTGAAAAGCGACTACAAGCTTGTGCGCATAGCTATCGCCGACATCACATTTATCGAGGGCGTAAAGGACTATGTGAAGATATATACCGATCCTACTGCGTCGCCTGTCCTGACCCAGATGAGCCTTAAGGCGCTTGAAGAGAAGCTGCCGGCGGAATTCATGCGGATACACCGCTCGTTTATAGTCAACACTGCAGCGATCAGGCTCATAGAGCGCAACCGCATCGTAATGGGCAACCACTACATCCCGGTCGGCGACACATATAAAAGCGCGTTTGCCGACTGGCTCGCCTCGCGCACCATTACCCTATGACCGCCGCCTCTCAGCGCCACAGCGAAAAGCGCAGGCCATGATCGTACGTGTCGAGTCCCTCTACGACCTTGAGCCTCTTTACCACCGTGACAGTGACCGGCAATATGATGATCTCATAGAGAGTCTTCAGCAGCGTCTGCGCCACTATAAGGCCCATGATCTCACCCGACGACAGCACACCGCCGAAGGCGATCGGGAAAAACACGATTGAATCGGCACCCTCGCCAAGCAGGGTGCTGACAATGGCGCGCAGTGAGAAATGCCGTCCCTGCGACGCCAGCTTCATGCGGCTCATCACCCAGGCATTGACCATCGAGCCGCAGACAAAGGCCGTAAACGAGGCCACCAGTATGCGCGGCACACTTCCGTAGATATCGACCATCGCCTGTTGCGCCCCCCACGACTCTGCCCCGGGAAGAGCGATCGCAAGACGCAGCATCAGCGTGACAAACAGGTTCATGGCAAAGCCGAGCCATATCACCATACGCGCCTTTCGGAAGCCGTAGACCTCCACAAGGCAGTCATTTATTATATAACTTACCGGAAACACCACCATTCCGGCGGTGATTACGACGCCGCCGAGCGACACCGTCTTGATTTCTATCAGGTTAGCAACTATAAGACAGACGCAGAACAGAACTGCGAGGATAAGGAAAGGCAACGAATAGGTAGCCTTGCGTAATTGTGACATAAGATCTTGTTTTTAACGAGGTAGCAAGCACTCGGTGAATAATCATCCGCAAAGTTACACATTTTCCCCCTCAC
>CAZIPQ010000179.1:0-1878 GCA_964541165.1 uncultured Muribaculum sp. | reverse complement strand
ATGCCGATCCGATACCCGTCACCTCACCGCCCGAGCGGCTGTGACCGCCCACGGCACACGAGGAAAGCGCTCCTCCGGCCACAACGGCCGATATGATAAGTTGACTGACAAATCGTTTCATAATTCTTCGATTGATTTACATTATGCGTATGCTCTTGTGGCGATGGAGATTTTTATCACTCAGGTCAAGCTTGAAGCGATAGCCTCCCCACACCTCGTGGCTGCCGCCGGTTGCCCTCGCTATGTCGCTGACGGGATAGTCATAGCTGTAGCCCGCAAAAAAGTCGCGGTACTCTACCCCAAGTATCACTGCCACGGCATCCTTGTAGCGGTAAGCCGCTCCGACAGTAAACATCTTGTTGTAGCGCAAACGGGCCGTCAGCTCGGCCGCCGTAAACGTAAAGTCGCTCTTGACCAGCAGCGAGGGCTGTAATTCTAATAACGTGTTTTTTACGGGAATATTGCCGCCGGCAGTCAAATATACCATACGCCCGGCTTTAAATTCGTAGATGGCGTCACCGCCGCTCCCTTCGGTACTCATGCTGACCGTAGGCTCGTTGACATGGGTCGAGGAGAGGCCGCCCCACCACTGACCTCGGGTGTACCACACGCCCAGCGCCAGGTCAAACGACGTGCCGCTTACATCGGTCGTGGGGATGCCGTCGTCGGCTCCGTCCTCACCGTCGGGGAGCAGCACCTGGGAGCCACGGAATGTCTCGGCAAGGACACCCAGCTGCAAGCCTACGGCAAGACGTCCGCCCCACAGCTTCTTGCTCCAGGCACCCTGTACACCGGCCATAGTGTTGCGGTACAGACCGAGCGACTCACTCTGCAGCACAAGCCCGAGGCCGCAGCGCTGGGTGCCGAGTTTAAGCGCCATGTCGCCGGTAGCAACCATCGTCACCGGAGCGTGCGGGATGCCCACCCACTGCATGCGCGATCCGCCGCGTATGCGCAGATAATCGGTGGAGCCTATCGAGGCCGGATTATAGTAGCCTGGCACTTCGTAATACTGGGTAAACTGTGCGTCGACCTGAGCCATCGACGCCGGTGACGCTATGACTGTCAATGCCGCTGCCGCTATGAGGTGTCGCCACTTCATGCCGTCATTCAAAATAAAAAGTGAGCACCACCATGCGCGAAGTGGCTTTGGTGAGTGAGCGGGTGTACTTCATGCCGTCGGGATCATCGTCAAGGTCGGGACGATCATGGCGCAATATGTCGTTGAGCCCGAAGCAGAACTTCAGTTCGGGACACAGCTTGAAATACTCCAGATAAAAGTCGCACCCGAGACCTACGGTAAGCATGGTCTCGGCCGATTTAAGGTGAAGCGGTTCGCGCGAACGCTGACCGGTAACATTGAAAGCCAGCATGCCGCCGGCGGTAAGATACGGACGGGTGTTACGGTAGCGCTGGCCGGCAAACTTCACGTCGAGCGGCAGCACGACCATGTTGGACTTGATATTCTGCTGCTCCCAGCCGTCATTGGTGGTGTCATGCATCTTCACGACACGGTTGGCGAAATACATGCCCGGCGTAAAGCGCAGGCTGAACCACTGGCTGAGCCGCAGATCGACAAGGCCATTGACACAGAAGCCGGGCGAAAACGACGGCTGCTCCATGAACCACGTAGCCCCGTCATCGGTGGTATAGCCGCTGTGGGTAAACTGAAAATCAAGTGTATTGATGCCGACCGAAAATCCGAGGTGCCAAGGGCGCAGGTCAGCGTAAGGACGATTGAGCAGCTTGTCATTGCGCTGCTGTCCCCACGCCACGACAGTCACCGCCGCCATCAACGTCAATATAAGCCTCCGTAACCTGTTCATCACTTAATTAACGCCGCAGCCACAACATTATTATAATTCATAATGCATAATT
>CAZIPQ010000178.1:0-2172 GCA_964541165.1 uncultured Muribaculum sp. | reverse complement strand
CAAGAAGTATCAGTTAGCCTTTGAGGGATTAGGTGGAATGGAGTGGGAATTTGAGGCCGCAAGCCGGGCAAGCTGCCCGCTGATACGGTCAGTGCCTCGTTTGACAAGGAGTATGGCAAGGATGTTATTGAGATCCACCGCGACGCCATCGGCCCCGATGATATAGTTGTGATCCATGACGACCTGCTTGCAACCGGCGGCACAATGGCTGCCTGCTACGAACTCGTGAAGAGCATGAACCCCAAGAAGGTCTACATCAACTTCATCGTCGAGCTGAGCTACCTTAACGGCCGTGCCAACCTGCCGAAGGATGCCGAGGTGACCTCGCTGCTGGTATATTGATCCTGACTGATGGCTAAAGTAGAGAAGTCGCAACAACTAAGGGAGAAGATTTCGATACTTCCCGAAACTCCCGGCTGCTATCTGTATTATGATGCGGCCGGGACGGTAATCTATGTCGGTAAGGCAAAGAATCTGAAGCGGCGTGTGTCGTCATACTTCAACCGTACTCACGATTCAGTCCGCACCAATCTGCTGGTGCGGGCCATCGTCGACATGCGGTATATCGTGGTGCCCACGGAGCAGGATGCCCTCAATCTGGAAAACTCGCTCATCAAGGAGTACAAGCCCCACTATAATGTGCTGCTGAAGGATGACAAGTCTTATCCATGGATTGTGGTGACCAAGGAGCATTATCCGCGGGTGTTTCTGACGCGTACACGTATAAAGGACGGATCGAAATATTTCGGCCCTTACACCAATATCGGGGTAGCCAAAACCGTGCTTAACCTGATACGCGACCTCTATCCCATACGCACGTGCCGTCATGCCATCACGCCTGAATACATAGCCAAAGGTAAAGGGCGGTTATGTCTGGAATATCACCTCAAGAACTGTCTCGGTTGCTGTAAGGGCATGATCAGCGAGGCCGACTATGCGGTGATGGTTGACCATGTGAAGCAGATATTGCGTGGCGACACTCAGGAGCTGCTCGACTATCTGCGTGGTGAAATGGAAAGTCTGGCGTCGGAGCTGCGTTTCGAGGAGGCGCAGCTGCTCAAGGAAAAGTATGACCTGATAGCCCGCTATCAGTCCAAGAGCGTGATCGTGAGTCAGACGCTCGACGATGTCGATGTGTTCGGTATCGACGATGACCGCGAGGTGGTGTATGTAAACTATATGCACGTGCGCCGCGGAGCGATCGTGCGCAGCATCACGCTGGAGTACAAGCGGCGTCTTGACGAGGGTGTCGACGAGATTTTAGGATATGCCATCACGGAAATCGCCGAAAAATTCTCGATAAAATATGACGAGATAATAGTGCCGGTGACGCCCGATATCGAGCTCGAGGGAGTGACCTACACGATACCTCAGCGCGGCGATAAGAAGAAGCTGCTCGACGTGTCGGCCCACAATGCGCGGCAGAATAAGATCGACTCGCTGAAGATGATGGAGAAGCACAATCCCGAACAGCGGGTGGAGCGTACGCTTGAGCGCATGAAGGCCGATTTCCGCCTCAACGAGCTGCCGCGTCACATAGAGTGTTTTGACAACTCTAATATCCAGGGTACGAATCCCGTGGCTTCGTGTGTGGTATTCAAGAATGCCAAGCCGTCAAAGCGTGATTACCGGCATTTCAATATCAAGACCGTAGAGGGACCCGATGACTTTGCCTCGATGAAAGAGGTGCTCACGCGCCGTTACACCCGCCTCATGGAAGAGGGTGAACCGCTGCCGCAACTTATCGTAGTGGACGGTGGAAAAGGACAGTTGAGCGCGGCGGTGGAAGCACTTGATGAGATAGGATTGCGGGGTACTATTGCGGTGGTCGGCATAGCCAAGAGGCTTGAAGAGATTTATTTCCCCGGCGACAGCGTACCGCTTTATATCGACAAAAACTCTGAGTCACTGAGAGTTGTGCAGCATTTGCGCGACGAAGCCCATCGATTTGGTATCACACATCATCGCAACCGACGCAGTAAGGGTCAGATAGTCAGCGAATTGGATGATATTAAAGGGGTTGGTGAAAAGACCCGCGAGGCTCTGCTTCATGAATTCAAGAGCGTAAAACGCATCAAGGAAGCCCCCATCGACGCCCTTGCCGACGTGATAGGCCCCTCGAAAGCCTCCATCGTCTACTCCGCCCTGCATCCCTCCCCCGATCCACAATAA
>CAZIPQ010000177.1:0-2172 GCA_964541165.1 uncultured Muribaculum sp. | reverse complement strand
TGACTTTTGAAGTCGCCGTATCTAACGGATATGTTGCCGGTGGCCCGTGGATCACTCCTGATCTGGCCATGAAAAAGATAGCTTATACTGATATCATAGTAAAGGTAAGTGCTGCTGATGAGGTAGTAAGAGTAAAGCTCGACAATGTAAGTGAGTACTTCCGTGATGTGGCGACTGTGGTATATCCAGATCGTATGGATGATGTCCCGGTTACGATGGCCGAGGGTGAAATTGTCATTAACCGCAATGATACTCTTATTTGCTTTGACGCAGGAAAAGAGATTGTGGCATGTGGTATAAGCTACGAGTTAAACGCACGCGGCAAGGGCTCAACCGGATCGATGAATATTCCCGGAAAGCCGCAAGAACGGTACTTTGGTGCGGGATATGTAGACTATCCACCGATTGGCGAACTTGAATACAGTACTGATGGAATAACATGGAGTGATGCGGCAGCTCTTCTTCCGGTCGAAAACACAATAGGTCATAAAAGCCGCCGGCGCACTATCAGTTTTCCGGAAGTAAGAGGACGATATTTCCGGCTGAACATTCATGACTGGAAAGGTGGTGATACCAGATATCCTGCCTTAAAAATTAAGGATGTGACACTGTATCCTTATGATATCGTGGACAATTATGAGGCGATGACAGCATTGCGTACCGAGGTTACATATCCATCGGTAAAGGGAGCCAACAGAGGTGCGATATCCCACAATGATGTGATGGATGTCTCAAAGTTGATGAAGCCTGACGGCAGCATGACCATCACATTGCCACGCGGGGAATGGCGTATTCTCAGGTTTGGCTATCAGCTTACCGGTGCGAAGACTAAGCATGGCCGTAAAAATCTCCATGGCTACGAGGCTGATGTTATGTCGGCCGAGGCGGCTTCGGTGCATTACAATCATTATTTTAAGGCTATCTGCGATACTCTCGCATCCATAGGATGTAGGCCGGCGGGTATGGTTATGGACAGTCATGAGGCCGGTACACAGAACTGGACTGGTGGTTTTGAAGATATATTCGAAGATATCAACGGCTATGATCTGATATGCCGTCTGCCCGCGCTTACCGGACGTATTGTAGACAGCCGGGAGCAGACCGACCGTATATTGAATGACTTCAGAAGAACGATAGCCTCGACTATAAGCAGCAACTTTTATGGCACATTCTCGGACTGTTGTCACAAGGACAGTGTGTATTATACATCGCAGGCTATGCTGAATATCGCTAATGACAATATTGCCAGCCGTGGGAATGCCGACCGTCCGCAGGGTGAATTTTGGGCGTATCAGACTGACGGCAACTATGATTGTCTTGATGCGGCATCGTCGGCCCATATGTATGGTCATCCGATAGCGTCGGGCGAGGCATTTACCGATACACCTTATTCCGCGACATGGGACGAGCTGCTGAGAATAGCCAATATCGCATATTGCCGCGGATTGAATGAGTTTGTGGTGTGTGCGTCCTCTTACCAACCGTGGCTTGACAAAATGTATGATGACTCGCAAAGCGCTCATCCGTATATATTTCACCGTCATAATCCTGCATGGTCTACTGTAAAGCCATTCTGGGATTATCAGGCTCGATGCGCAGGTATGCTGCGAAAAGGAGTGCCTGTAGTGGATCTGTGCGTGTATGTCGGCGAAGAACCGCCGGTCAAGACCTATGCCTACAAGCTACCGGTAATACCTGAAGGGTATAATTTTGACGTTTGCAGTCGTGATGCCCTGATTAAGCGAATGTCAGCCCATGACGGACATGTCGCAGTGGAAGGTGGAATGACGTATCGGGCGATTTTAGTCCAGGATCGCACGTATATTTCACCTGATGTGTTTGAAAAGCTGCAATCCCTGTCGCAACAGGGCGTTCCGGTTATTTGGTGCAATTATGGGGAGAATGTCGCTGAGGAATTGCAGCGGCATGGGATCAAGCCTGACGCTACGATCACCAGCGCCGGAGAGCCTGATGACAGAGTGATGTTCTTTCACCGTCGCGCCAATGACTGTGACATATATTTTGTGTATAATCATAGCGCAAAGGCTTATGATAAGCCGATGACGTTACGCACCGATTATAGTAACGCGGAACTCTGGTCTCCCAAAAGCGTGACGCGCAGCAAGGCAGAACTGACCGGCGACAAGACATTACAACTCCGTCTGGAGCCGT
>CAZIPQ010000176.1:0-2194 GCA_964541165.1 uncultured Muribaculum sp. | reverse complement strand
CGTAAGTGATAAGCTCGTGAGGATGCTGGGCCACACGCGGATCAAGATTGTTCTGGATCATCATCATGATGGCGGCTGCCTGACGTGACTTAGCGGGATACTCGTCGATAGGACGGGCATACATGGGGTAGGAGGGGCGCAGCCGGTACATGTAGATACGGCCATAGTCGCGCAGCTCACGGGCAAATTCCGGTGCCAGTTCGGCATGCAGATGCTCGGGGAAATAGCGCAATGCGTTCTTCAGCGCCAGGCGCTCTTCCGCCGGCGTCAATATCTGCTTGCGTTTTGGAGCATGGTTGACCGAGGCGTCGTAAGGCTGTGCTTCGGGTAGTATGTCGGGGATGCCGCCTCTTAAGTCGGCCTGAAATTCTTCAAGAGTCATTGTCATTTAATTTTTGAATTCACGATGTCAAGTATGTGCCGTTCAGCTTCAACTGCCTGAGCTGAGATTTCGGCGGCGCGGGCCACCAGACGGTCAGCCTCAGCACGGTCGGTAAGACCTGCCGCGTTGATGCGCACGTTCAGTTCCGCTCCGAGTACTGCCGAGCGGGCGGCAAGTGCGCCTACGCCGGCATCGCTCACTGAGGCCGGATTGCCGGTCTCGGCCATGGCCTCAAGCAGCGGGAATGCGTCGGCAGCGGCTTCCATTGTCTGCAAGGGAACTTTTGTTGCGTAAAGTGTAGCGGCTTCGAGTGCGGCGGCACGGGCTTCTTTTTCTTCGGGTGATGACTTTGGCATCTGTATTGCCGCCATGATGCGGTTGAATGCCTCGGTATCCTCGTCAACAAGCGCTAGCAGTCGGCTTATCAGTATCTGGCCTCCGTCGGCATAGTTCGAGAACTCTTCCCAGCGTTCATCCCATCCTGCCTTGTGAGCTGAAAGATTGGCAACCATGGTGCCGAGTGCGGCAGCAAGGGCGCCCATGTATGCGGCAATCGAACCACCGCCGGGGGCAGGCGATTCAGAGGCTGTCTCATAAGCGAAGTCGCGGCAGGTCATTCCGGTAAGACGACCGGTTCCTTCTGCCGGATTTACCAGAAATTCCACTACCTTCTCCTCGGGCTTGAATGGATAGAGTTCATCGAGTCCCATCGAGCGGATGGCCATGCGTATGATCTCGCTTTCAGCGATGCCTGTCGAGCGTTCCTGTTTATGCAGGAAGTAGCGGCCGGCTTCGATAAGGGTGCGTTTGGGCACAAGACCTACGATCTCGGTGCCGGTGACACGTACGCCGCGGGCTGCGGCAGCACGACTTACCTCGTCAAATGCCACATGAAGCGGAGTGGTGCTTATGTCGGTGATATTCATCGACACCTGTGCTATGCCGTATTCGTCGATATACCAGCCGATAGCCTTGGTGGCTTTCAGTGTGCCGGGTATCATGATAGGCTTTCCGTCGGCATCCTTCATCGGCTTACCGTTGGGCTTGCCGCCTTCACGCTTCGGACGACCTTTTTCGCGGACATCAAATGCGATGGCATTGGCACGCCGGGTAGAAGTGGTGTTGAGATTGAAGTTGACGGCAATAAGAAAGTCGCGTGCGCCTACTGTGGTTGCACCGGTGCGGGCTACCTTTTCGTCAAAAGGACGGTCTCCGAAATCGGGACCTTTACCCGGATGATTCATCTTCTCAGGCAGAGCCTCATATTCGCCGGCACGGCACACGGCCAGATTGCGGCGCTCAGGGGTGAAGGCGGCCGCCTCATAACAGTATGTGGGGATCTCCAGCTCGTCGGCTATGCGCTTGGCAAGCCCGCGGGCCAGTTCGGCACACTCTTCGAGGGTTATGCCTGATATAGGGATCAGCGGGCACACGTCGGTAGCACCCATACGTGGGTGAGCACCATGATGCTTGCTCATGTCGATAAGCTCGGCGGCGCGTTTTACGCCACGGAAAGCAGCCTCAACCACATCCTCCGGCTCTCCTACAAAAGTGACTACCGTGCGGTTGGTAGCTTCACCGGGATCCACATCAAGTAATTTAATTCCTTTTACCGATTCAATGGCATCGGTAATTGACTTGATCACTCCCTTGTCACGCCCCTCACTGAAATTGGGCACACATTCTATTATACGCTTTTCCATCGGTATAGTGTAAAGTTAATTTAAGTGCAAATATAACGAATATTTATATATTTTCACTGCCCGAATTTATTCTTATAACTCGCCGATTACAAAAAATATTGCTAATTTT
>CAZIPQ010000175.1:0-2213 GCA_964541165.1 uncultured Muribaculum sp. | reverse complement strand
TCATCTCCGTGCCCATAAGGCCGCCGGCGGTGTCTTCGTCATACTTCATCAGGTCGATGATATCGCCCGCCTGCTCCACGTCGTCGATGTGCGACAGCACCTCGTCGCGGTCCTCTTCGTTGAGCTCCTGGATGATATCTACAGCGTCGTCAGTGTCAAGATAGTCGATGACCTGGCCGATATCCTCATTGGACATCGCGCTGAGCAGTTTATGACGGTCATCCTCATCAAGCTCCATAAGCACGTCGGCCGCTGTCTCGGCATCAAGCAGACGGTACAGGAACTCAGCCTCCTCAAGGTCGAGGTCATTGTAGAGTTCGGCGATATCGGCGGGATGCAGCGTGGCCAGCTCCTTACGGGCCGCGTCCTCATCATGGGCGCTGATTATCGAGCGTATATGGTCAAGATATTCGGGGGTATATTCTTTCATCGGTCATTTGCGGCGGCGCGTATGGCGGCCACCTTGTTGGTTAAGTCGATAAAGTCTTTGACTGAAAGCTGTTCGGGACGCTCTTTCCATACAGGATCAGTGTCGTCGATCACGACGCCCGCCGGCAACAGACCGCGTATTGAATTACGCAGTGTCTTGCGGCGCTGACCGAACGTGGTCTTTACTATCGTGCGGAAAAGTCGCTCGTCACATCCCAGCTCCGTCACGGAGTTGCGAGTGCAGCGTATCACGCCGCTCTTTACCTTTGGCGGCGGATTAAACACATGTTCATCGACAGTAAACAGATATTCCACGTCATACCATGCCTGGAGCAGCACGCTCAGTATGCCGTAGACCTTGGAGCCGGGAGGGGCTGCCAGACGCTCGGCCACCTCACGCTGAAGCATTCCCGAGCAGCAGGGTATCATGTCGCGGTAGTCAAGGATCTTGAAAAATATCTGTGACGATATATTATAGGGATAGTTGCCGATGACACAGAACGGCTTGCCGCCCATCACCTCGGCGAGATCCATGCGCAGGAAGTCGCCTGAAACGATACGGCCCTCGAGCGCCGGGAAATTGGCGTTGAGATAGTCCACACTCTCCGTGTCGATCTCCACCACCTTCACGTCATGGCCCCCTTCGAGCAGATACTCCGTAAGCACTCCCATACCGGGACCCACTTCCAGCACCGGCACACCCTTGAAGCCATCAAGCGTGGCCGCGATACGGGCCGCCACTGAACGGTCGGTCAGGAAATGCTGCCCAAGCGCCTTTTTAGGCTTTACTTTCTGCATATACCTTCAGTTTTTACAATAGCGCGGACAATGACCGCACAGGTTTACAAACTACAAACTTAGCCAGAATTTCCGAGAAATACAAATACTGTTGCAGGCCTGCGCCATCACAGCATGCGCGAAAAGAGCTGCCACAGGGCGATGCCCACGCTTACCGATACGTTGAGCGAGTGCTTGGTGCCGAGCTGCGGTATCTCAAGACACACGTCGGCGGCATCTACCACCTCCTGCGCCACGCCGTTGACCTCGTGGCCGGCCACGATAGCATAGCGGCGCCCCTCCTCGGGAATAAACTCCTCGAGCGACACACTACGCTCTACCTGCTCAAGCACACACACAGTATAGCCCTCCTTTTTCAGCTCGTCAAGAGCATCGAGAGTAGAGTCACAATGGCGCCAGTCCACCGAATCCTCGGCTCCGAGGGCGGTTTTATGTATCTCGGGCGAAGGCGGACAGCCGGTCACCCCGCACAGATACACGCGGTCGACGGCAAAAGCGTCGCAGGTACGCAACACAGCACCCACATTACTGAGACTGCGCACATTGTCAAGCACCACGGCAAGCGGCATCTTCGGAGCCTCGTGAAACTGCCCTACCGACATACGGTGCAAGTCCCAGATGGTTTTCTTGCGGTTCATACAGCTACTGAATTAAAATAGCGGTGCCGGGTATCCTGCGTGAGGATGTCCGGCACCGGTTTTATGCTACTAAATCTGATTTGTTCGGTTATCAGTCGATGAGCTCGTCACCCTTGTAGCCGCCCATCTCGCGGATAGCGTTCTTGAGCATTACATACTGCTCGAAGAGGTTGTTAACGGGCACCTCATCCTTGGTATAGTCGTGCATCGGGCTCTTGAGGAAGAAGCTCAGGAAGCGCTGGATACCGTAGCGGCCGTCGCGTGCGGCAACGTCGATAAGCAGACAGAGGTCGAGGCAAAGGGGAGCTGCGAGGATAGAGTCGCGGCAGAGGAAGTTGATCTTGATCT
>CAZIPQ010000174.1:0-2227 GCA_964541165.1 uncultured Muribaculum sp. | reverse complement strand
GAGGTTGTTACCGGTACAAATTTGCACCGATAACAACCTCAAATGGTGTATTTGTGAGATAATCCGGCGGGATTATTTCAGAGCTACCTTGAATGACTTTTTCACAGGACGCTGGCAGGTATCCTTGTTGCAGCACTGATAGCTTACATTGACAGTGGCCTCACCGCCGCCTGAACCCTTTACCTTCTGACGGAATGCTCCGGTACCTACATAGTAGGTGGTAGCGTTGCCTGTAGGCTGAGTGGCGGGAGTCATCAGCGGACCGTCGGCTGAATAACCGGCCGGCAGCTCAATTGTGACTTCGGTGGGAATGAAAGGATCGGCCGGATCAAGTGCGGCGTATGTGTGGAAGCCGTCATGAATTGTCATCGTTACGGTGATCACATTGCCATCAGTCAGTTCGGCTTTCACGGCTACCGGATTCATCTCGTCGGTTGCTCCGGCAGGCGCCACGGGCTTCTCTGCCTCAGGAGCAGCATTAAGTACAGAGTAATCGTTGCCGGGAACGGTCGGATCAAGTGTGTCTACAAGCCACAGCCAGCCGCCTGATTCGGTGAAGAACATGCGGTCTTTGTTGGCCTCATACCAGCTGCGCCATTCCTGCGGGGTAGCGAAGCGACACAGTGTGTAGCGCTCAAGTACGGTACGTCCGAGCTGGGCGTCCTTACCACCCTCCTCAAGCATGGAGATGCACTTGTCAAGCAGCTTTATGTCGTTGTTGGCGATGCCGATAGTGCGCACATCCTCATCCACGTCAAGGTTGTAGCCGTTTTCAGTGGGATAAAGATAGGGGAGGCTCTTGTCGTAGAAGCGTGCATACTCCGCTGCATCGTCGCCAAACACATGGTAAAGCTGCGGCTGACGCTGCTTCACATACTGTGCGTAGGTAGGCATTTCGGGCTTTCTGGCCGGAGGCATAGAAGCATACATTTTCTCAACGCCATTGAGTTCCTCGCCATTTGCAATCTTTTCCTTTATGGCACGCTGTAGGCTGTCCATTGAGTGATAATACTCCATCTGAATCTTGTTCGATTCCTCCCATGCTTCACGTGATACCAGATACTTCTGGGCCTTTGCCTCGCGGCGGGTGGCTATACCTTCGTTGAGCTTGCGGGCGATGATGCGCTTGCCGTTGAACTGAGGCATGTAAGCGATGGCATTGGCCAGCGCCGCACGGCCGGCTTCAGTGAGCTGTGAGGGAGAGGCGGCAAAACCCCAGTGGAACATGTTGCCATGACGTCCTATGGCGATAGCGTCGATACTCTTGGCCGATACACCGCCTGATATGATCTCGGTCTCGGGTGAGTCCATGAAGCCTCCGGGACGGCTTACCATACCGATGCGCATACCCGGTGAATTCTCATAACTGTAGGTCTGAACCTGCCACATCTCGGTCTCGTCAGGTACGGGATCGCCATACAGAGGCTCATACTCCTTGGCACTGGCCGCTACGGCACGCATTTCGGGCTTGATATTAACCTTGAACGGACCCTGGAAAATAGGGTGCTGTTTATCCCAGCCAAGAGCGTAGTCGGCAAGGCAGAGGCACATCCAGTCGCACTTAGAGCCTAATGCACGGCCGAGATCCTCGCTTGCTGACGCAATACATACGGCTGCACGGTCGAAATCGAGCGGCAGATACTGGGGCCTTTCGAAACGGATCACACGGCCGTTCTCGTCGGTCTCCACGATTTTCGGACGGATCGGGGTAGGCAGACCGTCAAACACGGTCACGTCATAATCGGCTGACATGGCCGGAGTGTACTCCTTTGCGTCGATGGCAGTCACCGAAGTGAAATGACTTTTCAGGAACTTGGTGAAATCGGCCATACGCTCCTTGGCCGACTTCGCTACTTCGGCTGAGTCGAGGCCCTCTACACCTATTGTCTCAATATTGGGTGAGCCGCCTACATAGAGCACTTTTACGCGTTCTTTGGCATATACATGCAGCGAGAGCACGCATGCCATGAGCAGTGATAAGATTACTTTTTTCATGTTCGGTATCAGTTGTTGAATATTTCAGCGAGTTTGGCGTCAAGCTCCTTCTCGTCGTCAAAGCGGCCTATCATTGTGCCGTCGGCTGCGATGAGGAATTTTGACGGGATATAGTGGATGGCGTATTTGGCACTCTGATCATTGCTACGGTCAAAGTTGACAAACTGTCCATCTTTTCTTACCTCCTTGAGGCCGCGGAGCACGTGGTGGTAGTTCTCAAGACCGTCACTTA
>CAZIPQ010000173.1:0-2276 GCA_964541165.1 uncultured Muribaculum sp. | reverse complement strand
GAAGCCTTTGCCTATGATCTTGCGCTTGCGCTCAGGCTCGGTGACACCTTCGAGTTCGCTGAAAAATTTCTTGGAAGCGTCGACACCTATCACATTCAGGCCAAGGCACTCGTAATCGTGGAGCACGTTTTTGAACTCGTTTTTGCGGAGCATTCCGTGATCCACAAATATGCAGGTAAGATTCTTACCGATAGCCTTGTTGAGAAGCACTGCGGCTACCGAAGAGTCAACACCGCCGCTCAGACCCAGCACAACCTTGTCGTCGCCAAGCTGCTCCTTAAGCGCAGCCACAGTCGACTCGATGAATGAGGCCGCACTCCAGTCCTGACGGCTGCCGCATATATCGACTACAAAGTTTTTAAGCAGCTGCTTGCCGTCGGTCGAATGATATACCTCGGGATGGAACTGCACGCCCCACACCTTCTCACCGTCAATCTGATAAGCTGCGATATCGACCTTTTCAGTAGAAGCGATCTTGCGGAAATTGTCAGGTATCGAAGTGATGGTATCGCCGTGGCTCATCCACACCTGAGAATTCAGGGGGATAGAGGCAAACAGCGGATTTTCCATGTCAAACTTAACAAGGTGGGCACGGCCATACTCACGTGTATTGGCCGGCTCGACAGTACCGCCGTTGATATAAGCCATGAACTGCGCGCCATAGCAGATGCCGAGGATGGGCAGACGGCCGCGTATGCGGCTGAGGTCGACCTTAAACGCCTTCTCGTCGTAGACCGAGAACGGGCTGCCCGACAGGATGACACCGATTACCGACGGGTCATCGTGAGGAAACTTGTTGTAAGGTACGATCTCGCAGTAGGTATTGAGTTCGCGTACACGACGGCCTATGAGCTGCGTCGTCTGCGAACCGAAGTCAAGAATAATGATTTTTTCCTGCATGCGATGAAATGAGTGAATTATTTTGCGGCAAATTTACGAAAAATCATGCAATTATAAAAGGGGACTCAAGGAAAGGATGGCCTGGTCGGTAGCTCGGGCAGGATCGAGGCGTATGACGTCAGGGTCACGTTTGAGCCAGGTGAGCTGCTTCTTGGCATAGACTCGCGTATTCTTGGCGATCCGCGCCACCGCGGTATCATAGTCCATCGTGCCGTCAAACCACGCAAACAATTCCTTATATCCCACAGTGTTGAGTGAATTAAGATGACGCATCGGATATACCCTGCGGGCTTCATCGACAAGACCTGCTCCGATCATGGCCTCCACGCGTCGGTTGATACGGTCAAACAGCACCTCGCGCGGATGATCGATCATCATTTTCACCACGTCAAACGGCCGCTCCTTGGCCTGACCGGTACATAGCGATGAATACGGCACGCCGGCCTCGATACTGACCTCGATGGCATGTATAAGACGGCGGTGATTGGCAGGATCGGCCACTGCAAGATAGTCGGGGTCAACGATGCGCAGCCGCGAACGCAGCCCCTCCAGTCCTTCCGACTCATATATGGAGGCCACATGAGCCCTCACGGAATCGCTGACCGTAGGCAGCTCGTCGATACCTCGCGTCACCGCATCGACATACATCATCGAGCCGCCACACATCACCGCATAAGGGCTTTTCTGCCATAGCGACGGGAGCAGCTGCATGACCTCCTCCTCATAGCGAGCGGCGCTGTAATACTCATCAAGGGCGAGAGTACCTACAAAATGATGGCGCACCGCAGCGAGCTGCGCGGGTGTGGGAGCCGCCGTACCTATCGGGATGTCACGAAAAAGCTGGCGCGAGTCAGCCGAGATGATTTCACATCCCAGCTCCCGCGCCAGATTTATGGCAAGATCGGTCTTACCGGAACCGGTAGGACCGGTGACCACTATAAGCAATGGACGTTGCCGGCTCATCGTTCGGCCACGAGTCGTGCTATCTCCACAATCACGTCAGTAGCCTTCTGCATCGACGGGATGGGGATATACTCGTAACGGCCGTGGAAATTGAGGCCACCGGCAAATATATTGGGACAGGGCAGGCCCTTGAACGACAGCTGCGCGCCGTCTGTGCCGCCACGGATAGGCACTACATGGGGAGTCACGCCCACATTGCGCATTGCTTCCTCAGCGATCTCTACCACGTGCATCACGGGCTCGATCTTCTCGCGCATGTTATAGTACTGATCCTTGATCTCAATGGCTGTCGAATTGGGATATTCGTTGTTGATCTTACGCACGAGGTGCTCGAGCTCCTTCTTGCGGCGCTCGAAGCGGTCACGGTCATGGTCGCGTATAATGTAGGTCACCACGGTCTGCTCCACGTTGCC
>CAZIPQ010000172.1:0-2339 GCA_964541165.1 uncultured Muribaculum sp. | reverse complement strand
AGAGTAAAAATTTTTTTCATAAGCACAACTTGTTGGAATTAATTGATTTGTAAAGATACGGGTATAATGTATCCTGTCGCAAAGATAGGATATTTTTTGAAAACTGTATAATAATCCGCACTTTTTTTGTCAGCGTGCGGTTGAATATAATCAAACAGGGCCATGTGATCAGTCGGCGAGGCGTATCACACGGATGCCGGAGATGTTGCGGTTGCGGCGCAGATACTCTGACAACGGCAGCTTGTCGACCATTACCTTGCCGCCGACCGACGAGGCATGAAGCAGGTAGGGCGTGCCATCAACCTTTACCATGAAGCCCATGTGCTGCACGTCGAGTCCGGGGGTCTTGGTGGTGAGCAGCAGCACGTCGCCGTCAGTGAGTTCGTTGACCAGATCCTTGGCCATCACCTTTGACGACTTGATGTAGGGGTAGCGGTGGCTGCGGTAGCCGCGCTCCACGTCGAGCTGACGCTCGTATTCTTCCTGCGAGGCGAGGGCCGGATAGAGGTCGCGGTTGCGGGTCATAAACTCGATGGTCTTGACCTGAGGCTCGTTGCCAACGAGTGAGCCTGTGACCTCTTTCAGATTGCCGCGGTGCACATTGTCGACCACCCAGTCGCTCGGATAGTGGAGGCGCGAGGCGTAGCCGCGCATGTTGCCGCCGCGGTAGCGCATTCGCTCAAGGTTGTACAGGAAGTCGCGCCATGAATTGCGCCCTTCGCCCACAGTGTAGGCAAGCGCAAGTACGGTCTCCACGTAGGTGGTGCAGTCCATACTGTCGAGATTCACAGTAAGATACTCCTTGCCGTCGGCGCTTTCGAGCGTACCGGCAGCGTAGGGGGTGTCGATAAACTTTTCTGCAAAGTACATTACCCGCGCTTCGGGCCTTGCATTGGGCAGGGCTGCCTGAGCATCGACGAGCATACGGCTGATGACAGTAGTGTCGGATGCCTCGTTATGAAACCGCACTTCGTTGAGAGGTACGATGGCGGATGCCGTGAGGGCGGATAGCGAAAGGAGCAGGGCGACGACTGATGACTTCATATACTTTGAGAATTAATTATGCAAAGTTAATCGTTTTGCCCGATAAAAGATGCTACTTTCGCCGAATATTGTTGGCAATCATTCGGGGGAGGCGATGTCGGAAAGGTCAATGAGGTGGTGCAGGATGGCGTAGATGGTAAGGCCGGCCGATGAGTGGATGGACAGTTTAGCCGATATGTTGCGCCGGTGGGTGGTGACGGTGTGTACCGACAGGCACAGCGCGTCGGCAATCTCCTTGTTTGACATTCCCCGTGCCACGTATGTTATGATATGCTTCTCGCGCTCGGTAAGCTGATCGGGCGACGCCACTTCCTCCGCGGCCGGTGCGGGTTCAGCCGCTGTGGCGTCGGCCAGCGACTGCTCAAGCTCCTGTACGGCGCTGACAAATATAAGGTCCTCCACCCGGCAGTGGGTGAGCAGGTCGCGTTCACATGTGATTATGTCGTACAGCGCCGAATTGAGCAGGTCGGCGCGGCTACCTTCGCCCGTGTAGTGGCATATCAGGATATCCTTGAGCTCCTGAAGCTTGTAGGCGATGGGCTTGTGATTGGCAAGAAATTTGGCGATGCGGAAGTTGTCGCTGAGCCTGCCTGCCGAGAGCTGCTCCACGTAAGTGAACACGGTGCGGTCCTCGTAGGACATGTGGCGGCGTACCTCTCCTACATATTCATCAAAGAACTTCAGGATGACAAAGGCTACATCGTCGGCTGCTGTCGAACTCAGTGCCTCGATCAGCTTGCGGCGTATCGACGGTAGCAGAAAGTCAAGAAAGTAAGAGTGAGCCTGCTTAAGATAACCAATGAGCGACGGGAGCTTGACCTGATAGGGATGATAGTCGAGTCCGCTGATAAAGTTGGCCACGGCAAGAAATGTCGGCGTGTCCACCCCGTTGTCGGCGCATACCTCAGCCACCGTGCGGTCGGCAAATCCGAGAGATATGCCGAAGCGGCTCAACGCCATCAGGAGCAGATTGTTATGTGCGATGAGGTCGCGCATCTTATCGTCGGGGCCGTATTGGGATATCTTTGAGGTCATGGCTTGAGGATACAATTGGTTACGCTGCAAAATTACAAAATAATCGGCAAAGGCGATGTACCTAAAAATCAGTAAAGAATGCCGGGTCAGGGCAGTGGAATTTACCTAAAAGTGAGTATTGCCGACCGACAGGCATTTGCGTAACTTTGCATCGATAAGAATAAAAGAATAAGCAGTAATCTGTATTAACGTCTGGAGCGTCATCATACGCAGATAAACTACCGTCATGGCATGCCGCGTGAGCTGCATGCCATGACGGT
>CAZIPQ010000171.1:0-2351 GCA_964541165.1 uncultured Muribaculum sp. | reverse complement strand
AGGCTGAGACTGCCAAAGTATCTGTCCGCAACGCACGCCGCGACGCCATCGACGGACTCAAGAAAGCTGTAAAACAAGGTATGCCCGAGGACGTTGAAAAGGATGCTGAAAACACTGCCCAGAAACTTCATGACAAATACATGAAGAAGATTGACGAACTCTTTGCCGCCAAGGAAAAAGAGATCCTCACCGTATAATCATCATCAATACACGTAATAGCAAGCGGGCCGCGACTTCTCACCGAAGCGCGGCCCGCACTTTCATTACTCTCCTTCCCACAAGCCCTCACCGCGACAACTCGTCATCTATGCGGCAGTGCATGGTGAGAAACATGGGGTTTTCAATCTTTTCTTTTCAGGGTGGCGGCGGAGACTACCGCTACGACCAGGACAAAGGCTGCGATGCCGGCAAATGAAGTGTGCAGGCCATAGTGCTTGGCAACAAAGCCGATCAGCACCGGGCCAAGCAATATGCCTGAATAGCCAAGTGCATTCACGATGCTGATGATGTTCTGCACAGCCATGCCTTTGACTCCGGATACAAATGAAATGAGTTGCGGAACAATATTGGCCGCGCCCATACCGATAAGAGCAAATCCGATGGCGGTCGTGATGATGTTCGGAACCAATATGATCAGCAGGAATCCACCGGAGACCGAGAGTGCGCCGAGCACTACCACCCTCCGCTGGCCCATTCGATCGACAATCTTATCGCCGAGAAATCGCATTGCGGTCATCATGATGGCAAAGGCCGTATAAAAGAATCCGGCCGCAGAAATATCAACACCGCGCTCTTCGCTCACGAAAATCGCCGACCAGCCCATGACTGCACCTTCAGCCGCATACATTATGAAGCAAAGCAACCCGATGACTATCACCATCGGCGGAATGAAGAATGACTTTCGCTCGGCCGGAGCGCTCTCGCTCGGAGCATTTGCACTCCTGAGGTCATCTTTCTGCAGCAGTCCGCGGCAACCGACAACCATAGCCCCGACCGTCAGAACCATACTGATTACCACGGCCCATGACGGGATAATGCCGAGCGTAAACAATACGCTCATTACTCCGGCTCCTATCAATGTGCCCAACGAATAGCCGCCATGAAATCCTGACATGAGATGCTTGCCGGTCTTATGCTCGATTGCCACACCGTTGATATTGGCAGCCACATCAATCGAAATGGTGCAACCGCCAAACACAATCAGCATTGCAGCCGTGAGCCAGAGATTGACCATCAGGCTTATTACGAGCAAGGCCAATGCCATCAAAAATCCGGAGA
Organism: uncultured Muribaculum sp.; assembly: GCA_964541165.1. Taxonomy (GTDB): domain Bacteria; phylum Bacteroidota; class Bacteroidia; order Bacteroidales; family Muribaculaceae; genus Muribaculum. The sequence continues at coordinate 1,073 of CAZIPQ010000171.1, read as the reverse complement.
AGTATACGACACGTTTTGCCCCGAACCTCATACATAGCCATCCCGAAATCGGCAACGAGAGGATGGAGCCGAGGCCTGAACATAGCATCAGCAGGCCAAGTGTCTCCTCGTCAAGAGAGAACGCACTCTTTACATATGGCACCAGCGGAGCCCAGGCTGCCTCCAGGCATCCGATTACCATGAAGGCCGTGCGATTGGCAACCAGTGAATTATGTGTATGTCCCATTCTATTCCTTTACATTACGTAAATCTGTCCCTGAAGGTCAGTTGCGGTAAAACCCTTTAAGGGTTAATACTATTTTACGCATACATGCATAACGGTTTAACGCGGTTTTTATTGCGGTATCGAGCCCCTGTCGCCCGGCTGCAATCCCCCCTCGGTGACAAGCCTATACGAACTTTACCGGGCCGGAAGCGTTACACTATCAAAACAAGTTATTATGAAAATGAAGATATTGAAAAGCGCCCTTGTGGCTCTTTTAAGCGTTTTAAGTTTTTCTCCTATGGCAGCAAAAAATTCTTATATCTTCCTCGCACCAGGTGTTGAGGAGGTGGAAGCCACCGCGACAATCGACGCATTGCGCCGCGCCGGAATGTCGGTCATTTCAGTGGCAGTAGCAGACAACAATCAGATAAAAGGCGCGACAGGTCAGATCCTTGTGGCCGATTCGCTTATAAGCGACGTCAACACCGAAGATGCCGACTGGCTTATAATTCCCGGCGGCGATCCCGGTGCACAGAATCTGTATGCCAACGACGATGTGAAAGCCAAAATCCTGGCACATTATAACAAAAACGGACGTATCGCCTCGATCTGTGCCGGTCCGGCCGTTGTCCTTGCACCGCTTGGCGTACTCAAAGGCAAAACCGCCACTTGCTATCCCGGACTCGGTGATGCAATCAATTCCAATGGCGGACAGTATGTTGAGCAAACCGTTGTCGTAGAGCCCAATCTGATAACATCCGAAGGTCCCGGCACAACACTCCCGTTTGCCATCGCAATCATCCGCGCGACCTCAGGTGACGCAGCCGCCGAGTCAGTCGCTTCGGGCATGCTGGTAAAATAATCACCG
>CAZIPQ010000170.1:0-2410 GCA_964541165.1 uncultured Muribaculum sp. | reverse complement strand
ACACTCGCGTCATATTTCTTAGCAAGACGGACTATTTCAGGCAGGTTGGCTACGTCGCCTTCCATTGAGAAAACGCCGTCGGTAACGATGAGCTTGACTTTAGACGGATCGCACTTCTGGAGCTGGCTTTCCAGTGACTCCATGTCATTGTGCTTGTATTTGAGCGCTTGTGAGAACGACAGACGCTTACCATCAATAATTGAAGCATGATCCTGCTCGTCGAATAAAATATAGTCCTCGCGGCCGGTTAATGTTGATACTACTCCAAGATTAACCTCAAAACCGGTAGAATAGATCATTACATCTTCCTTGCCGATATATTCGGCCAGTCTTGCCTCGAGTTTTTTATGAAGATCAAGGGTGCCGTTAAGGAACGGAGAACCGGCGCATCCGGTACCGTATTTTTTTATCGCCTCGATAGCGGCTTCCTTGACTTTCGGGTGATTGACAAGACCGGTGTAGCAATTACTGCCGAACATCAGCACCTTGCGGCCGTTAATCATCACTTCGGGCTCCTGCTCGCTGGAGATGGCTCGGAAGTATGGATATACACCCGCTGCTTTGGCTTTCTGCGGCTCTTGATACTTGTCTAATTTAGCTTGTAATAGCTTCATAATGTGATTTAGTAGCGTTTTTAAGAGTTCTGTATGTCTGCCTTGAAGTGGCCTTTGCCAAATTGCAGGCTACAAAGGTACAAAAAAATGCGCATAAACATGCGCATTTGTCCTATTATTTGTCATTTTTGTGCATTTTTTATCTCTCAAAAATGCTATTTTGTCTCATTTGAATCGTTATTGGGGGTATCCACCACTTCATCCACTTTCTTCATTCGGAGCTTTACGTGATCAAATCCCTGTCCATATACTCCATTTACATTGGCCTGAGTTATGAAGGCATCCTTATCAATGGATTTTACTATACGGAATATGGTTACCGACTCAATCTTGCGGCACATGACGAGCAACACTTTGACATCCTGCTTTGTGTACCATCCCATACCGTTGAGTATCGTGCATCCTCGGTGAGCCTTATTGTTGATTGCGGTTGCGATATTCTCCCAGTAGTTGGATATGATGGTGAACTGTACGGCCTGACGGTTGGTATTGATGATCTGATCAGCCATAAAGGAGGCGAGAAACGTGACGAGGAAGCCGAATACGACTTTATCAATCTGATGGAAAATGAAAAAGCTTGATGATATGATAAGGAAGTCGCAATAGATCATCATACGGCCTATCGATACATTGCTGTGTTTGGCAACCATGGCCGCCACGATATCGGTACCGCCTGTACTGCCGTTATGAATGAACGTGAAGCCTACGCCAATGCCGCAGAGAAAGCCTCCGATAAGGATATTCATGAAAGTCTGCTGGGCTATGAGCGGCTCGGGAAACAGCGGCTGCAGAATACCGATGAATAAGTTAAGGAATGTGGCTCCGAATATCGTGCGGATTACAAAAGTGCGTCCCACGATGCGGTAGGCGATGGCAAGCAATACCAGGTTGAGCACGTAGGATGTGATTGCCACCGGTATGTCGGTGATGAAGTAAACAAGTGATCCGATACCGGCCAGACCGCCTATGACGACTTTTTCAGGAAGCACAAAGGCGGTGAAACCAAATGCATAGCATAACAATCCCAGGAGGATCATTACATAGTCACGTGATGACAGCCACAGATTTTTTGAAAACGGCATGGAAGTGTGATTTAATTGGTCGTGCAAATGTACGTGAAATCCACGAAATACACAAAAATACTCACGTTTGAGGATATAAAAAAGAGAGTTCCGTCCGGAACTCTCTTTTTTTGCATTGCGCTTATCTGATCAGTCTTTGATCTTTGCTTTGATAAACTCGCGGTTAAGACGTGCGATGTTGCTGAGTGATATCAGTTTAGGACATTCAGCAGCACAAGCACCGGTGTTGGTGCAGTTACCGAAGCCGAGCTCATCCATCTTCTTGACCATGGCGCGGGCACGACGGGCACGCTCAACCTGACCCTGGGGGAGGAGAGCGAACTGGCTTACCTTAGCTGATACGAACAGCATGGCAGAGCCATTCTTACATGCTGCTACACATGCGCCGCAACCGATACAGGTGGCGGCATCCATGGCGAGGTCAGCGTTGACCTTTGAAATGGGGAGACAGTTGGCATCCTGAGCACCGCCGCAGTTGAACGATACGTAACCGCCTGCCTGCTGGATCTTGTCAAACGCATTGCGGTCAACCATAAGATCCTTGATCACGGGGAAGGCAGCCGAGCGCCAGGGCTCTACAGTGATGGTCTCGCCATCGCTGAAGCGACGCATATAGAGCTGACAGGTTGTGGCGCCGGTGGCGGGGCCATGTGGGTGTCCGTTGATGTAGAGCGAGCACATGCCGCAGATGCCTTCGCGGCAGTCGCTGTCAAA
>CAZIPQ010000169.1:0-2496 GCA_964541165.1 uncultured Muribaculum sp. | reverse complement strand
GCGGTGTAGCCGGTGGAGGAACCCTTTGGCACGGCTATATACTGGTAAGAGTAGGATCCCTGTTTAAGGAGGAGTGTCGTAGTGTATTTTCCTTCGGATAAGTCGTAATGCATTAACGCATCGGGCGTAATGGCTCGTAATGTCATGTCTCCGTCAAGGTATATGTCATACCCAAGGAGCTCAGGCATGTCAAGCGTAAAATGCGTGAGCAGATAGTCGGCGTCAACATCGCTATCGGCCGATCCTTGCTGACGCACCACATATCGACCTCCAAGCGCGAGATCATAGTTGTAGGGCTCCTGGCGCCTGGGGGTGTCGTCATAGAGAGTGGCGTGATAATAGGGATGAATGTATGAGATATCGCTGACCTGCATGGTAGGCTGTTCGGTCGAGACGATCTCGAAACGGCGATACTCGTTGCCCGCAGGGAATATCAGTGCCGGTAAGTGACGATAGGAGGCTGTGTTGCCTGATACGGATAGTGGAGTGGTCAGGCGAACCTCATTGTCGGTACGGCCATTTTGTGAGATCTTTACGATGAGATCATTGTATATGTTGGCTACCTCACCGCGTGTGTCGACATCGACTGATAGCTGCTGATGGTGTTCGTTGATATCAATATCGGTACGGGTGTCTATGCCGGCTCTAACTATGGCAGACTGTTCGCTGATGGAAAACCTGAGTTGCAGAAGGGGAGTGTCAGGATCATTGTCCCGATATACCTTCAATATATAGTTTCCTGAAAGTGTGGGACGAATCTGCTCGTTAGGGATCGTGAAGCTGTAATGTACATAGGATACGGTGGTAGCGCCTGAGAATCGGTAATCACTGATGTCGGCAAAATTAAACCCATCAAGATATTCACTCTCCACAAGACCTGAAGGCATCCAATCGGCATTGCAATGCTCGATGGAATATCTGAGAAAACTGCTTTCATCGGCAAGTTCGTCAAAACTGACAGTAAGATACGAATCACCATTAAGCGCGAGGACCGGCGGTAAGCCGGGATCACCGTCAACGATTGCCTGCAGTGACTTGATGCCAGGATGGAAAACTGCGGTGTGCAGCGGAGAAGCGCCACGGATCTGGGCTATCGTAAGAAAGAGGAGCAGTGTGATCAGTGATCGGAGAGAGTTCAATTGTCCTGATTTAATGAGTTATGGATTATGGCGATGGTATCGGCTATATATTCCGTGCATGGGCGACGGTTAGGACGGTCAGCAGTCAGTTCATGGCAAATGATCGAGCCGTTTTTATCGGCAAACTGTCGGCTGCACTGCTTGACACAGCCATACACAGCGGCCTTGTCAGCAGGGGAGTTGAAATGCTTGTCGCCGACGATCATCGACATGGCAGTAATGGTGCCGCAGACCTCATGCTGGCCACCTACGCCTCCTCCGAGACCGGCCGAGAGGCGTGCCCCAAGTTCTTCAGAGAGGCCATGGATGTCATCAAAGACCATAAATACACACTGGGCGCAGTTGTAGCCGGCCTTTCTAAGCTCCATAGCGCGATCAATACGATGCTGTAAGGTAATATTTTTATCCATAATAGTTATTTCCAGTCAATGGGAGTTTTGCCGTGGGCCACGAGATATTCATTGGCACGACTGAAAGGCCGTGACCCGAAAAATCCGCGATAGGCCGAAAGGGGAGAAGGGTGTGCCGACGTAAGGACCAGATGCTTGTCGCGGTCGATGTAGCTGCCCTTTCTTATCGCATAGGATCCCCACAGAATAAAGACTACATTGGATAGTTTCGAATTGATATTGGCAATGACACTGTCGGTAAATTCTTCCCAGCCGTGTCCCTGATGTGATCCGGCACGATGGGCCTCAACGGTAAGGGTAGAGTTGAGCAACAGCACTCCCTGACGAGCCCAACGGGTAAGATCGCCATCAACCGGTATGTCGGCTAATCCAAGATCATCCTTGACCTCCTTGAATATATTCAGCAAAGAGGGCGGATTGGGAATGCCACCATTGACCGAGAAACATAGCCCGTTGGCCTGACCCGGTCCATGATAAGGATCCTGACCAATTATGACAACCTTGACATCCTCAAATGGGCAGGCGTCGAATGCCGCGAAAATCTTACCCCCCGGAGGATAAACCGTAACTGACGGAGCAGCATATTGCTGGCGCACAAAATCGGTGAGGTGTATGAAGTAAGGTTTGCTCCATTCATCATTCAGAACACTTTTCCATGAAGGGTCAATACGAACATCCATTTTTATCGAGGGTGAGTAATCAATATACTTGCAAAATTATAAAAACTTTCGTACTTTTGCATGCGCAAATTGAGAAATAACATACAGGCACCTGTAGTTCAATGGATAGAATAGCGGATTCCGGTTCCGCCGATTAGGGTTCGACTCCCTACAGGTGTACTTACCTCAATTGCGACCCAAGGAGTGGTGCTCGAGTGGCTGAAGAGGTACGCCTGGAAAGCGTATATACCCCAAAAGGGTATCCCGAGTTCGAATCTCGGTCACTCC
>CAZIPQ010000168.1:0-2560 GCA_964541165.1 uncultured Muribaculum sp. | reverse complement strand
TGTTGGGAGCAACCACGCCAAACTGGTCGATACGGTTGCGGAGCACATTGGTAGAACTTGACACGCGGTCCTTAACCTCCTGCTTAACGGTAGCCTCTACCTGCTCGGGAGTTTCGCCGCGCTTGGCCACATTCTTGAATACGACTGCCATGTCGGCACCCGGCTCAAGACGCTTGTATTCCTTGAAGAAAGCTGATACATAATCGCTCGTCTTGGTCTTTTTAACCACTGAGTCAGTGGCGGCGAGCACACGGTTGAATGTAGCGTTGTCACCGGCGTTGGCCATTGAACGGAGAATATCAGGCACTGACACCTGAAGAATTACGTTCATACCGCCTTTCAGGTCAAGACCGAGGCCTACACCCATTTTCTGTACCTGATTGAACGTATAACCAAATCCCGGATAAACGACTTCCTTGCCGATTGAGTCAATGTAGGTTTTGTATGCCTTCTGATACGCATCGCTGTTGGCATCACCATTGGCGATCACCAACGCATATTCCTGCGCCTTCGTCTCGTAGCGGTTGGTCACCCAATTAAACGAGAGATAGAACAGACACACCAGCACCAAAAAGATTGCTATCACACCGGAAATCACACTTCCGGTAGTACCTCTGCTTTGCATGTGTTGTTAGTTAATGATATTAAATGATTAAATACTATAATTGCAAGTTATTTCAGCGTGCAAATATAGCGTTTTTTTTCCGTATGACAGCGTACGGGCTACATAAATTTAAAAATTACACCTATATACGAGCAATTAATGCGCTCGCCATAGCCGCGATACCCTCTCCGCGACCGGTAAATCCAAGTTTTTCAGTGGTTGTGGCCTTTACTGACACTGCAGTCGGCTCCACTTCCAGATCCTCAGCTACGCGCTCGATCATCAACGGAATATACGGAAGCATCTTCGGAGCCTGAGCCATGATGGTAACGTCCACATTACCCACCCTATATCCGGCTTCTTTCAGTAATCTCTTCACTTCACGAAGCAATCCGCGGGAATCCGCTCCTTTGTAGCGGGGATCCGTATCGGGAAAATGATAGCCTATGTCGCGCAACGCGGCGGCTCCCAGCAGGGCATCGCACAACGCATGCAGCGCCACATCAGCGTCACTATGTCCCAACAGGCCCTTCTCATAAGGGATCTTCACTCCGCATATCCACAGTTCACGTCCTTCAACAAGGCGATGCACGTCAAATCCGTTGCCTATTCTTATATCGGTCATCAGTACTGTTTTATCGGCGCCCGAACATCTCCTTCAGGCCGTCCATATCAAATGAAAGTGTAAATCTAAGTGTCTGGTCAAGCGGTGAGGTCTGGGCCGACGCCATCATATATGAGGCATCAAGACGCAGCACATTCATCGAGAAGCCGGCTCCGAGGGCAAAATACTTTCGTCCCCCCTTGAACTCATGTTCGTAATAATATCCGCCACGCAGGAAAAACTGGTTGTTATAGCTGTATTCCGCACCTATCGACCATGTTATCTCACGCAATTCCTCCTTGAAGCCGCCGGGAGCGTCGCTGAACGACTTGAATATACCGGTAATCGGCGACATATTCTCCCACTTCTGCTCGGCATCGATATACTCCTCCTGACCCTCTATCGTGTCGGGATAATCCGATTCACGCGGCTTGGTAGGAACCAACAGTTTATTCACATCAAGCGAAAGTGCGAGATTGTGATAGTCGGCTACAGGAAATGTAAAGGTGGTGCCGATACGCATGTTGGTAGGAAGGAATGCGGGAGGCAGTCCGTCATTGAAATTAACCTTCGAACCTATGTTCGAAATATCCCAGCCCCATGACCACTGGCACTCATTGCGGCCTATTATAGGATAGGTTGTATAGTAACCCGACACATCGACTGAAAAAGCCGAGGCTCCTGACTGCTGGTCGCCGGCGTCACTCTGCGAGAACGCAAGATCGGAATATATATAGCGGAGCACGATGCCCATCGAATATTTTTCCGACAGCTTACGCGAATATCCCACATCGACCGACATTTCATAAGGATTTATCGTCTGTCCGGCGTAAATATCATTTGACGTATCCACCTCGCCGAGCGAGAAATAGCGTAATGATGCGCTCAGCGCCTGATTGTCGTCATATCCGAGCTTCCAGTAGCCGGAGAGATTGGCCAGAAAGATATCGTTGACAATCTTGCGCAACCAGGGAGTATAACTCAACGATACCCCTGCACGGCTGTAAGCAAACGCATATTTTGACGGGTTCCAGAATTGCGAATTCACGTCAGGCTCGGTAGCCGCACCTATATCACCCATTGAGGCTCCGCGCGCGTCAGGAGCTATTCCAAGCGAAGTCACACCGGTCTGCACCGGATTAAATTCATTCTTATCTTGTGCTGCTGTACCAAATACTGTCACAGCAAACAATATTATAGCAAATATCTTTCTTAACATCATATTTATATAACCCCAAATATCGCAATTTATTGCAACAAGTGGCTGATGTATAAATAAAAAAAGGCTGCAAGCGTCGTGCTTGCAGCCTTGAAGGGGGCGGTTACCTACTCTCCCACTTTCGCAGTACCAT
>CAZIPQ010000167.1:0-2599 GCA_964541165.1 uncultured Muribaculum sp. | reverse complement strand
CATAAATCCGTCTCATCATGCTCAAGATATTTGGCTTGGATATGACGACAACGGAATATCAGAGCGTGATGATGCGGCTGAGCGGATCGATGCTGTTTATGTCGTAGTCTGTATGGGTCAGCACCGCGTTGAGAAGTGTGCGGAGTGCGTTGACGGCTGCGGTTGTTGCGAGGCAGTCATTAGTGTTGTAGGGCACGATAAGGGAGTTGTCAATTAGCCTACGCGAAAGCTCTACAAACTCATCTACGTGGTCCGTGCGCAACAGTGACAAGGCGACGATATACATCGGGATAAGCGCATCGGGATAGAGATGATATTTCTCCCGAAAATTGCTGTTGGGATTGAGATATATGTCGGCGATGCCTTTGAAGTCACCGAGCACATAGTAGCTTTCAAACAGACGCAGCCAGGAATCGGGTGTGTCAAATGTATCAGGATAGGCATTCATCAGTTCAATCACAGCCGCATAACGGTGATCGTTATAGAGACGCTCCACCCATTTGCTGCGGTCGGGTTCACCCGGTAGGCGTCCGGTGAGATAGTAGTCCTGAATCAGTTGGGCGATATCTTCCCGGGATCCTGCCGCAAGCATATAGTCGGCTAAGATATCTCCATAGAGCAAGTCCTCGGATTCCTCCAGCTTTTCACGTAGCAGCTGTATAAACAACCGCTTGTCGGAATTATTGCTGAAGCACAATGCGGCAAACAGGATATGGAGTATTTCGGGCCCGCTGTCATGTTTTTTGAATAACTCGATCAGACGGTTGCGGTCAACATTACTCAGCGTATCGCTGTGGGCCATCAGATTGAAATGCTGCAAAGTGTACTTGGCATTTTCCGGCTCGATAGCAAGCGCATACTCGATCGCGTTGAGGCTTTCTGTAAAATTACCGTCGAGAGCGTATGCATCCGACAGACGTGACCAGTAGCCGGCATTGAAGGCTTCCGTGCCGGTCAACTCTTCAAGTAATGTTATGGCGCGCTGATATTGTCCGGCATCAATAAATACTTCCGATAATTCGAGAAGGAATGTCTCCGGATAGGCGCAATGCGGCAATATGGCTTGGCGGTTGTCGAAAGCCCAGTCAAGCAGCTGCTTGTCATCGATAATGTCAACGAGCCTGAGGATATCTTCATCTTCAAGATCCTTGGCGTGATTGAGGGCATGCTGCAGACGGTGGATTATGGCCTCACGATCATCAAGAAATGACAGCTGCAGGATGGTCCAGCTCAAAGATTCGCCATGATGCTGCTCGGCAATCTCCTTTGCTGCCGCAGGTTCATTGAGCACATCCTTGATAAAGAATGTGCGCCTTGAGCCGAATTCAACACTATCAGGAAACCGGGATGCCGCCAGCGCGAGTATCTCAAACTGGACATGAAGGTCGCGCTCGTCACCGGCAAAATCATATATGTTGAGGAGGTCTGACTCGCTGTAAAAAGTGCTGTTCTCACCTTTCAGCAAGGCATCCTTCAACTCGTGGTATTGCCGTTTTACATCCTCCAGATCGTTGTCCATAACAGTATTGTGCGTAAAAATAAGAGAGAAGAGAGGAGAAGGAGCTGTCAGTTATTTTTTCTGAATTTTCTCCCAGGTGTCTTTTAACTGCATCGAGCGGTTGAAAATCAGATTGCCTTCAGTGCTGTCGGGGTCGAGAGTGAAGTAGCCGATACGCTGGAACTGTAGATGATTGCCAGGACGGGCATTCTCAACAATAAAGGGCTCTACCTTTATACCTTTCACCTCGACAAGAGAGTCAGGATTCAGCATGTCGCGGAAATCACGATCCTTTTCTTCTGCCGGATTTTCCACAGAAAACAAACGGTCGTACAGACGGGCGGTAGCATCGGTGGCGTGAGCAGCCGAAACCCAGTGAAGGGTACCCTTGACCTTGCGCATGCTTCCGGGGAGGCCGCTGCGGGTGTCGGGGTCGTAAGTACAGCGTATCTCGGTGATATTGCCATCAGCGTCCTTGACAACTTCCTCACACTTGATGATGTAGGCGCCTTTAAGACGAACCTCACCGCCGGGTGCGAGACGGAAGAATTTCTTAGGCGGATTTTCCATGAAGTCGTCGCGCTCGATATAGATCTCACGGCTGAACGGCATTTTGTGAGTGCCTGCATTGCTGTCCTCAGGATTGTTCTCCATCTCAACCATTTCAGTCTGTCCTTCCGGATAGTTGGTTATGACGAGCTTCACGGGGTTCATAACGGCCATGACACGGGTGGCGACTTTGTTCAGGTCTTCGCGTACGGCATGTTCCAGAAGAGAGATGCTGTTAAGTGCCTCAAATTTGGTGTAGCCGATCTTGTCGATGAAGTTGCGGATGGAACGCGGAGTGAAACCACGGCGGCGCATACCGGAGATAGTCGGCATGCGGGGATCGTCCCAGCCTGCTACAAGACCCTCCTTCACAAGCTGGAGCAGCTTACGCTTGCTCATAACTGTATATGTGAGGTTGAGTCGGTTAAACTCAATCTGACGAGGACAATATGTCTCGTCGGCAAGCTCCTTGACGAAATATTCGTAAAGCGGACGGTGAGGTACAAACTCCAGTGTGCAGATAGAGTGGGTGACACCTTCGAAATAGTCACT
>CAZIPQ010000166.1:0-2751 GCA_964541165.1 uncultured Muribaculum sp. | reverse complement strand
CCAATCCTGAAAATGCTTCCGCAATGGCAATGGCTATCGCCAAGGCCAAGGAGGTAGAGGCTGACCTTATCCTGGCTTCTGACCCCGACGCTGACCGCGTAGGCTGTGTATTGCGTGATGACAAGGGTGAATACGTGCTCATCAACGGCAACCAGATCGTCATGATACTTCTCAACTATATCATGACCCGCAATAAGGAACTCGGTATGATACGTGGTAACGAATATATCGTGAAGACTATCGTGACTACCGACGTGATTCGTTCTATCGCCGAGACCAACGGCTTCAAGATGTATGACTGCTACACCGGCTTCAAGTGGATCGCAGCCGTGATCCGTGAGAATGAGGGCGTAGGCCGCTATCTTGGCGGTGGTGAGGAGAGCTACGGCTTCCTCGCTGAGGATTTCTGCCGTGACAAGGATGCCGTATCGGCTGTGTCACTTCTTGCCGAGGCTCTCGCATGGGCTAAGACCAAGAACATGAACTTCCTCCAGATGCTTCAGGATATCTATATCAAGTATGGTTTCTCGAAGGAGGCAGGTATCTCTCTCGTCCGCAAGGGCAAATCAGGTGCTGAGGAGATCGTGGCTATCATGAAGGATATGCGTGCCAACCCGCCGAAGAAACTTGCCGGAAGCGATGTTGTCATCATCAAGGACTACGCTGACCTGAACTGCCGCAACCTTGTGACAGGTGAGAACTTCAAGATGGATTTCCCCACTACCAGCAACGTGCTTCAGTTCTTTACCGCCGACGGCACAAAGATTTCAGTACGTCCTTCAGGTACTGAGCCCAAGATCAAGTTCTACGTTGAGGTCAAGGGTGAGATGAAGACCAATGCCGACTATGATAAGGCCAATGCTGACGCCCTGGCTAAGATCGAGGCTATCAAGAAGGATCTTGGTATCGACTGATAATTAAATCTGACTGAAAATAACGGGGGACGCGGCACGCCGTGTCCCCCTGTCATGTTAAAACGATGGAAGTAGTCTACGAGGACAATCACCTGATAATTGTAAATAAAGCGCCGGGCGAGATTGTGCAGGGTGACAAGACCGGCGACCGCCCGCTGGTCGATGAGCTTAAGGATTGGCTCAAGGAAAAGTACAATAAGCCCGGTAATGTGTTCTGTGGCGTGGTGCATCGCCTTGACCGTCCGGTAGGAGGACTGGTGGTGTTTGCCAAGACCTCTAAAGCACTTGCGCGCATGAACGAGATGTTCCGTAATGGCGACGTGCATAAAACCTATTGGGCCATCACGCGTAATTGTCCGCCTAAAGAGGAGGATACGCTGGTACATTACATCTCGTCGACTGAGCGTAACAACAAGTCTTACGCATCGCCGGTTGAGAAGCCCGGTACACGTAAGGCCGTGCTGAAATACCGGCATATAGCTTCAAGCGACCGCTACCATCTGCTGGAAGTCAATCTGCTGACCGGACGCAAGCATCAGATACGCGTGCAGTTGGCGGCTATCGGATGCCCTATCAGGGGTGATCTGAAATATGGTGACAAGCGCAGCAATCCTGACGGCAGTATATCGTTGCTGAGCCACCGTATACAGTTTGAGCATCCGGTGAGTCACGAAATGATCGATGTGACGGCTCCTGTGCCTGATGACAATCTGTGGCAGGCACTGGCGGCCGATGCAAAATGATCCGCTTCTCGCTTAAAGAAGGCATAGGCCCGATACTCAGTGTATCGGGCCTATGCCTTCTTCTAACAATATAATCAATCAAACTTTAGAATCACTCCGCTTATCAATGCGGAAAAAATCATCAAACCTTATAACCTTTTCGTCCTTTATTCATTCTTGCGTTTCTCTTATCGCAATTACACTAATTAAACATTTGCAGGTGGCAAATGGTTCACTGTCCTGCGTATTTTTTATAGTCCGTCATTATTCCACATATTTTATACAGTGACTTACAAATTTTTATTGACATAGTTTTTTCAAGTGCGCTTATTTTATTAATTTTGTACGTGTGTGTGAAGGACACATTGATATACGGATAATTAATAGACACAAATATATATTTATTCATTAACATCTATTAAACCAAATGAAAAGAGTTTATACATTTGGCGATGGTAAGGCCGAGGGAAATGCAGAAATGCGTAACCTGCTCGGTGGCAAAGGCGCCAACCTCGCCGAGATGAACCTTCTGGGCATGCCCGTACCCCCGGGTTTTACTATCACTACTGACGTTTGTAACGAGTACACCCTCAAGGGTCGTGACGCTGTAGTCAAGCTCATCAAGGAGGACGTAGAGAAAGCAATCACTCATGTTGAGAACCTTACCGGTAAGAAATTTGATGATCCCAATAACCCCCTTCTGGTTTCAGTACGTTCAGGTGCCCGCGCATCTATGCCCGGCATGATGGATACCGTGCTTAACCTCGGTATGAACGATGCCACTGTTGCTTCGCTGGCCGAGAAGAGCGGCAATCCCCGCTTCGCATGGGACAGCTACCGTCGTTTCGTACAGATGTATGGCGACGTTGTGCTCGGTATGAAGCCGAAGAGCAAGGAGGATATCGATCCGTTTGAAGAGATTATGGACAAGATGAAGGAGTCTAAGGGCGTGAAGCTTGACACTGAGCTTGACGTTGAAGACCTCAAGTCACTTGTAAAGCAGTTCAAGACAGCCGTAAAGGACTTTACCGGCAAGGACTTCCCCGACAGCGCATGGGAACAGCTCTGGGGTGGTATCTGTGCTGTGTTTGACAGCTGGATGAACGAGCGCGCCA
>CAZIPQ010000165.1:0-2754 GCA_964541165.1 uncultured Muribaculum sp. | reverse complement strand
CTAATTTGACTAATAAGGCTAATAGGACTAATCGGTCCTCAGGGCTTTTTTCATGTCTTCGCGGGCTGCATCGGGCTGGTAGCGCATTTTATTAAGATGTGCCCGGTAGAAATAGAGCTCACGGTTGTCGGGATCAAGCTGCAGTCCGGAATTGATGTCGGCTGAGGCATCGTTTAGCCGTTCGAGCATCAGATAGCACACGGCACGTCCGCAATATAGTTCGGCCGATGGCTGGCGCTCGATAAGCGCGGTATATGGCGCGACGGCGTCCTCCCAACGGTTGTTGGCCGAGAGCGCGGTGGCTCGGGCAAAGAGAGTCTCTATGTCGTCAGGTGCGTGGCGTAACAGGTATTCGGTGTCGGCCAGTGCGGTCACCTTGTCGCCTTCGCCGATCGCCATCATGGCATGAAGGTATCGGGGATGCAGGAGTGTCGAGTCAAGTTGCATTACAGCTTCAAGATCACGCATTGCTTTCTCGGTGTGACCTAACGCGCCGAGCACTTCGGCACGGTTGTTCAGCACGGTCACTGACTTGGGCGCGCGCCGGTGAGCCTCGTCAAGAGTGGCAATGGCGAGAGAATCGGCTCCCATGTTATAGTACACTATGCCGAGATTGGACATAAGAAGGATATTGTTGGGATTGGCCGGATTTAGTCCTATGGCCTCATTTATGATCTCGGCTGCGTCGCTCCAGCGGGATTCGCTTATGGCCTTGTCTGCTTCACCGGCAAGGTCAAAAAATGTCTGTGCGGCTGCCGGCTGGGTGTACATGACTCCGGTTAATGCTGCTATTGCAATGGGGTGTAGTCTCATTTTTGTCAAGTCTTGATGCTATGATACAAAAATACAACATTTCGGTGACGGGCGTCAAAAGTATCAGTTGAAATAGTGGCGTAATTAGATTTTTTTCGTACTTTTGTAAAAATTTGGAATTTAATGGCCACTGACTTACAGCAGACACTTGCACGCATTGTGCGTAAAGCGGAGTCTCTTAGTGAGCGTTATGAAGCGGTGCTGAAAGCGAAACACGAGGCTGATACCCGTGTGGAAGAGCTCGAAAAGGAGGTGTATCGTCAGAACGAGGAGATCAGATATCTGAAAAGCCAGATCGAATATCTCACGGTAGTGACGGTGGCGGATCCGCAACGCAAGGATGTCGAGCAGAGCCGGGCCACGATAACCAGATTAGTGCAGGAAATCGATAAATGCATCGCCGATTTAAGCGAATGATGCAATGGAAGATAAACTGAATATAACAGTACGCCTCGGCGATCTTGCCCCTTTAGGCATGGTCGTGGACTACGAAGGTGAGGAAGATATAAGGCTGGCGGAATATTATGTCAACCGTGTCTTTGCCAAGTGGTACGAGTCGCGTCCGGTGGGTAAAACCTCTAAAGACGTACTCGGAATGGTGGCACTTCATTTTGCCAAGCTCTATGTACAGGAGCAGCATAAGAATGAGCGTACCAACGAGGCGCTGACAAAGTTTGAGACCGAGCTTGACCGCATATTGCTGAAGGTCGAGTGAGGGTTTCGGGCAGAGATGACTATTTTTTGTATTAACCTGCACTGAGGATCACATCGTTGCGACAGGAGTGGCTGCCTGCGCCGTGGTGTTGCCGAAGTGCTTTTATTTTTTTATCACAATTCAATATATATCATGGATCCACTGTTATTATCAATCATCGTGGGAGTAGTTTGCATTGTGGCCGGAGTCGTGGTGACGATGGCCGTACAGAAAGCCAATGCCCGCAGCCGTGCCAAGGTCATCATCGAAGAGGCCCAGCAGGAAGCGGAGATGCTCAAACAGAAAAAACTCTTTGAAGCACGCGAGGAAGAGCTTCAGATCAAGAGCGAGGCCGAGAAGCAGGCAAATACACGACTGAACAAAATACAGCAGAACGAGGCTCGCATAAAGCAGCGCGAGCTTCAGTTGAATCAGCAACAGGGTGACATAGCGCGTCGCCGCAACGAGCTCGACTCGGTAAAGGCTAATCTTGACGCTCAGGCTAATGCCATCGAAAATCAGCGTGCGGAGCTTGACGGACTCATCCGTACCGCCCAGGATAATCTTGAACATATATCGGGACTGTCGGCCGAGGAAGCCAAGGAGAAGCTCATCGAGAGCCTGCGCGACGAAGCCAAAACCGCTGCCGCAAGTTATATAAACGATATAATGGACGAGGCCAAGCTGACTGCCAACAAGGAGGCCAAGCGCATCGTGGTGCAGTCGATACAGCGTGTGGCCACTGAGACCGCCATCGAGAATTCGGTGACAGTGTTCCATATTGACTCGGACGAGATAAAGGGCCGTATCATAGGCCGCGAGGGCCGCAATATCCGCGCTCTTGAAGCTGCCACCGGTATAGAGATTATCGTTGACGATACCCCCGAGGCCATCGTGTTGTCGGGCTTTGATCCGGTGCGCCGTGAGATCGCACGTCTGGCCCTGCATCAGCTCGTTACCGACGGACGTATACATCCCGCCCGTATAGAGGAGGTCGTAACCAAAGTACGTAAGCAGATTGAGGAGGAGATTGTCGAGACAGGCAAGCGCACCGCGATTGATCTCGGTATACATGGTCTGCATCCTGACCTGATACGTATGGTCGGTAAGATGAAATATCGTTCAAGCTACGGACAGAACCTACTTCAGCACTCGCGCGAGACCGCCAATCTGTGTGCCATCATGGCTGCCGAACTCGGTCTCAACCCCAAGAAGGCGCGTCGTGCAGGTCTGTTGCATGATATAGG
>CAZIPQ010000164.1:0-2763 GCA_964541165.1 uncultured Muribaculum sp. | reverse complement strand
AGACGGGTGTATAAGTTGGTGGCCCGTTTGTTGATGTGTTGTGTGTCGAGGCGTAGTGAAGAGCAGCTTTTCTGATGTGCCAAGGCCTCGTAGAAGTCTATAAATCTACGGCCTAACCCATTTCCTCCGCAGTCGGGATCAACGGTGAGTGTATGTAGTACGAGTATACTGTCGGCATCAGGTTCGGTCAGCCAGTTTCCGCGGCTGTAACTTTCGTCCTGACTGTGGTTTATAATGGCTGAGGCTACGACATCGCCCCCGCGTTGCATCACATACAGGTCGCCGCGTGTCAGGGCCTGCACGGCTGTATCGCGGGTCGGATAGATGTCGCGCGTCCATCCTATATCGGTAGCTCCGCTCTCTTCAGAATCATGTATGCGTGAGTAGATACGGCTGATGGCCTCAATATCGCCATCTGTCGCCAGGCGTATTACAATGTCGGGAGTATTCATACGGTAAAGGTACATACAATTTTGGATTAAGCCATAAAAAATGCCCTCCCGGAGCGAATGTGCTTCGGGAGGGCGTGATGTTATGTAGGATAGGTTTTTATTTCGCAACTGCGATAGCAACGCGGTTCTTGGCAACGGTGTCAAACGGCTGTTCGGTATCGCCCTTGGCAACAACGGTTACACGTGAAGCCGGGATATTGGCCTGCTCGAGCATTTCGGCTACTTTCTTGGCGCGGGCCTCCGAGATCTTCATGTTGTAAGCGGGATAGCCGGTGGCCTTGTCGGCATAGCCGGTGATGGTTACTGTGGCCGACGGATTCTCCTTCATGTAGTTGATGAGAGCTTCTACTTTGGCCTTCTCTTCGCCGGTAACTGAAGATGAGTTGATGCTGAAGAATATGTCCTGAGTCATCGGAACGGGTGCGGGCGCTACCTTAACGGGCTGAGGTGCCGGCTGGGGAGCGGGTGCGGGCTTGGGTGCAGGAGCGGGTGCGGGCTCTTCGGCTACGACTTCTACTGTCCTGGTGACGATTTTCTTAGAACGGCCACCGAAGCTGTAGGTTATACCGATGAGTGCGTTGTACTGCCAGTCAAGGTTGCTGCCGCGCTTTGAGTTGAAGCGGTCGGGGAGCATGTTGGCGTTAACCTCGACATTGAGGGCAAGATTGCGGTTGAGGTTGATGTCGACTCCGAGTCCACCGCGTCCGGCCGGGAAGAAGTGATTACCACGCCAGAGCTTCTGGAAGGGGATACCTGCGTCGGCGAGGTCAACAGCTTCGTTGTTGTGGAAGCCAAATGCGCCGCCTACTCCGAGAAATCCGTAGAAGTCGAGAGTACGGGTCGGATTGTAACCGCAGAACAGGTTGGAAAGCGAGAGCATTGCGTCTACGCTTCCCTGTATGTAATTGAATTTGTAATCATGACGTGGTGCCACCCATGTACCGCGGGCCTGCCATCCTGAAGCTCCTATACGAAGTCCGAACAGGGGTGAGAAGCGATAGCCGAAGTTTATGGCTGCTGCCGGCGAAAGGAGTTTGTCAAACTTGGACGCCTCGCCGACTGTATATGCGCCGCCAACCTGAAGCTGGAGGAAAGAATGAGGGTTGAACTCCTCTGTTTCGGTTACTGTGACTTGTTCTGCCGCTACTGTCTGAGCGGAAATAGTGTTGAGCGTTCCTCCGAGAGCAAACGCGCACATGGTTAGCAGAGCTACATGAAACTTCTTCATAATGTGGTAATAGTTGAATGTTTGTATTTATTACAAATGTTTAACAATGTTTGTTCAAAGATAAATAGCGTGTGTGACATATATGGCACACTTGTGTGCGGATGGCGCTACATCGCCGTGTGCGTAGGTCGTATTCTTGTGACAGCCTGCTGATGATAATCCGCAGGAATGAATTTTGCAGGATGATAGGATGAAAATCGCGGCCATTCTTTTGATAAAAAGGTGTAACTTTGCATTATTGACCAATTGACTTTTGTGAATATGAAATATACTATGGGAGAACTGGCCGCACTTGTAGGCGTATCAGGTCCCGTACACCCCGAATATACTGTAAGTACACTGCTCACCGACTCGCGTTCACTCACTTATCCTGATGAATCGGTGTTTTTTGCGCTGCATACCGCTACTAACGACGGCCATCGGTTTATCGGCGATCTGCTTACCCGCGGCGTGCGTAACTTTGTGGTGGAGCGCATTACCGATGATGCGGCTGACTATCCCGATGCCAATTTTATCGTGGTGCCCTCGGTGGAACAGGCTCTCCAGAAGATTGCCGCGGCCCATCGGGAGCGTTTTGATGTACCGGTTATCGCTATTACTGGCAGTCGTGGTAAGACCACCCTCAAGGAGTGGCTTTACCGTCTGCTGAAGGATGACTGCAACGTAGCGCGCAGTCCACGTAGCTTTAACAGCCAGATCGGTGTACCGCTATCCTTGTGGGAACTTGACAGCGATACGGGTCTCGGTATTTTCGAGGCCGGTATATCGCAGACAGGTGAGATGCCCCGGCTGAATGCCATGATACGTCCCACACTGGCCATAATCACGAATATCGGCGATGAGCATGACGAAGGGTTTGCCGACCGCCGGACCAAATGTCGTGAAAAGCTGGCTCTGGCGCAGGATGCTGATGCTCTAATCTACTGTATGGATGATGCCCTGCTCCATGAAGAGGCCGAAAAGCAGGTAAAAGCGCCGACAAGACTCATCGGATGGTCAGTAAGCCGTGAGGATGCTCCTGTACGGGTCAGCATGACCGACGCTCCGCAGGGTGGCACTGTCATCACATGCCGATATGAGGGA
>CAZIPQ010000163.1:0-2880 GCA_964541165.1 uncultured Muribaculum sp. | reverse complement strand
GTCACCAACGGAGTCAACACCGAGATTCTGAGCGGCCTCAACGAGGGCGAGACCGTGGCAGTGGATTACGCCGAGAGCAATGCCGGAGCGATGCCCGGAAATCAGGCCGAACGCAGTCCGTTTGCCCCCGGACCACCTAACCGCAACAAGAAAAAATAACGCCGACATGAGCGAGACAAAGAAAATAATCGAAGTTGAGAAACTGAGGCGCGACTTTATCGTGGGCGGTGAGAAAGTCCATGCCCTGCGAGGCGTGAGCTTCACCATCAACGAGGGGGAGTTTGTGACCATCATGGGTACCTCAGGCTCGGGCAAGTCCACACTGCTCAACCTGCTGGGCTGTCTCGACACACCCACCTCGGGAGAATACCGTCTCGACGGTGTGTCGGTACAGTCGATGAGCAAGAATGAACGCGCCGTGACCCGCAACCGCAAGATAGGCTTCGTATTCCAGAATTATAACCTGCTCCCCAAGACCACGGCTATCGAGAACGTGGAATTGCCGCTGCTCTACAACAGCGCCGTGTCGGCCAAGGAGCGCCGCCAGCGTGCCATCGAGGCCCTTGAGGCAGTCGGCCTGCACGACCGCCTGTATCACAAGAGCAACCAGATGTCGGGAGGACAGCAGCAGCGCGTCGCCATAGCGCGTGCACTCGTCAACGACCCGGTCATCATCCTGGCCGACGAGGCTACCGGTAACCTTGACACACGCACCTCGTTCAGCATCCTCGTGCTGTTTCAGGAGCTGCATGCCCGCGGGCGCACCATCATATTCGTGACCCACAATCCCGATCTGGCGGCCTACTCCTCGCGCAATATCATGCTGCGCGACGGCAAGGTGGTCAGCGACACCTATAATCCCAATCCGGCATCGGCACGCGAGATTTACGATTCCCTACCCACTGACAACGACTGATCATGAAATTAAGCAATCTACTGAAAATAGCACTGAAAGCGCTCAACAACAACAAGCTGCGCTGCTTTCTCACCATGCTGGGCATCATCATCGGCGTGGGATCGGTAATCACGATGCTCGCCATAGGTCAGGGATCCAAGAACAGCATCAAGGCCCAGATATCCGAGATGGGATCCAACATGATCATGATACATCCAGGCGGCGAGCGCCGCGGCGGTGTGCGTCAGAGTTCCGATGACATGCAGACCCTCGAAGTGGCCGACTACGAGATCCTGCGCGAAGAGGCGGTGAACATAGCCGCCATCTCACCGAGCGTCAACAGCGGAGGTCAGTTTATCAACGGCAACAACAACTATCCGTCGACTATCTACGGCATCACACCCGACTACCTCGACATCCGCAAGCTGAAGGTCAAGGATGGATCGATGTTTACCGAGCAGGATATAAAATCTGCCGCCAAGGTGTGTCTGCTCGGAAAGACGGTTGTCGACAATCTGTTTCCCAACGGTGAAAACCCGATAGGCCGCGTGGTGCGCTTCAACAAAATACCGCTCACCGTGATCGGCGTGCTTGAAGAAAAGGGCACCAACTCGATGGGTATGGACCAGGATGACGTAGTGCTTGCACCCTACACCACGGTTATGAAGCGTGTGCTCGCCATTGATTACATCCAGGGGCTGTTTGCCAGCGCTGTCGATGAAAACAGCACCGACATGGCTATCGATGAGATCACCGAGATCTTGCGAACCAACCACAAGCTGGCCCCCGGAGCCGAAAACAACTTCACGATACGCTCACAGCAGGAGCTGAGCGAAATGATGAACTCCACAAGCGACATGATGACCGTGCTGCTTGCATGTATAGCCGGCATATCGCTGCTCGTTGGCGGTATCGGCATCATGAATATCATGTATGTGTCGGTTACCGAGCGTACACGCGAGATCGGCCTGCGCATGTCGATCGGCGCACGCGGCATCGACATCCTGTCGCAATTTCTTATCGAGGCGGTCATCATCAGCGTCACCGGCGGCATTATCGGTGTCGTGCTCGGCGCCCTGGCCTCATGGCTCGTCAACGTGATAGCTCACTGGCCCATATCGATACAGATGTACTCAGTTGTCCTTTCATTTGCCGTATGTACGGTGACCGGTGTATTCTTCGGCTGGTATCCGGCCCAGAAAGCTGCCAATCTCGACCCGATCGAAGCGATACGCTATGAATAGCAACATTACCGAGCGGCCATCACCGCAGGCATTGAAGTGGGTGAAGGTAATCACCCACTTTTTATGCCTATGCATCATATTCGTATTGCCCGAGGTCATTATGGGCCAGGCTACGCGCGGCCACGGTGCGCCATGGCCGGTGTACATAAAATCGGCCATATATATAGCCATCTTCTACCTCAACTATTATCTGATACTTGACAGCTGCATGGGGCGGCGTGGCGGATGGTGGCGGCTTATCGGATGGAACCTGCTCATAATCGCGGTATCGCTCATGCTGACACAGGCTCTGTGGCGCGTCGGAGTGCCGCATGAGCATGACAATGTGCCGCTGAAAATCGAGATGATGCGCAAAGCCGGATTTATGGTGCGCGATGCGGTGATGGTAATCCTTACCGTGGCCCTGAGCATAGCGATGAGGCTCGGCGACGGGTGGATAGCCATAAGGCGCCGGCAGGAGGAACTGGAGGCACGCCGGCAGCGCGAGGAGCTGCAGCAGCTTAAGAGCCAGCTCAACCCTCACTTCCTGTTCAATACCCTCAACTCCATTTACGCGCTCGTAGCTATCGATCCGGAGAAATCACAGCGGGCCATCCACGAACTCAGCGCCCTGCTGCGCTACGTGCTTTACGAAAATGCGCCGACAGTGCCGCTTCAGGAAGAGCTGGCCTTTGTCGACAACTACGTGAAGCTGATGAAACTCCGGATAGGCGATGCCTTTCCGGTCAACGTGACCCTCGA
>CAZIPQ010000162.1:0-3137 GCA_964541165.1 uncultured Muribaculum sp. | reverse complement strand
TGTCGCGTGTAGGTGGTAACGCTCAGATCAAGTCAATGAAGAAAGTGGCCGGTACACTTAAGATCGACCAGGCACAGTTCCGTGAGCTGGAATCATTCACCAAGTTCGGTGGTGATATCGATCCCGTGACCGCACGTGTAATCGATAAGGGTCGTAAAAACGAGCAGCTGCTTATCCAGCCCCAGTACAGCCCTATGGCTGTGGAGGAGGAGGTCGCTGTGATCTTCTGCGGCACACGAGGCCTGCTGGAAAATGTGCCTCTTGACAAGGTCGCAGAGTTCCAGAAACTGTTCCTGCAGCTGCTTCACGCCAAGTATCAGGCTGACGTACTCGATGTAATCCGTGCCGGTCAGCTTACTGATGACGTCACTGAAAAGCTTACTCAGTGTGCCGGTGAGATAGCAAGCCGCTACAAATAATTATAAAAACTGAAAGATGGCTACATTACGCGAATTAAAAGGACGTATCGGCTCGGTCAAGTCGTCGGAGAAGATTACCGGTGCCATGAAAATGATTTCGTCGGCAAAGATGCACAAGGCCGAGCAGGGTCTGCGCAAGCTGCTGCCGTTCCGCAATCAGATACAGCACATCATCGGCAACCTTCTTACCGCCGATGCCGAATTCTCGTCACCGCTCATCGAGGCACGCGAAGTGAAGCGCATCGGCATTGTAGTGCTCGGCTCGGACGACGGCCTGTGCGGAGCCTACAATATGAATATATTCAAGGGCCTCGTGGTAGCTATCCACGATTGCCGTGAGAAGTATGGTGATGACGTTGACATCGTGTTGTTGCCTGTGGGCAGCAAGATGTTGAAGGCCGTGCAGCGTCTGGCGGGCGCCCATGTGAAGGTGGAGCGCTACGACGGTGTCAGCTCGAAGAGCGACGGTAACGCAGTCAAGAATTTTACCTTTGATCTGCGCGACCGCTTTATCAACGGAGATATCGACCGCCTTGACCTTGTGTACATGAATTACCGCAGCACCAGCAAGCAGGTGCTTACCCACGAGCAGCTGCTGCCGGTAGTTCCCGAGACACTTGTCGAGAACGGCGTCAAGGCCCAGTGCCGTCCTTACATATTCGAGCCCGATCCTAATACGATTTTCAATTCCGTGCTGCCGCTCTTTATGCTGGCGGTGATGCAGGAAGTGTTTACCGAGAATCAGGCATCGGAACAGGCCGCACGCGTCATGGCAATGCAAAGTGCCAACGACAATGCCAAGAAGCTTCTCGAACAGCTGCAGCTTGAATACAACAAGCTGCGCCAGCAGGCCATCACCACCGAGCTGCTCGATATACTCGGCGGTCAGGTGCGTTGATCGGCTTACCCTTGAAATTATAAGAAAACCAACATATAAAAATAAAACATCAGCCAAAGACATCTATGGGCAGTGTAAAAGATTATTTTTCATCACTCGGCACCGGCGTGGTAAGCCTCATAAAGGGTATGGGCGTCACCGGTAAGGAGTTCCTGACCCCCAAGGTCACCGAGGAATATCCTGATCACCGTGATACCATTCAGTATGCGGCACCCCGTTTCCGTGCCAAGCTTCAGTTTATCTATGAGCCTGATGGCCGTAACCGTTGCATAGCATGTGGTATATGCCAGCGCAATTGTCCTAACGGCACCATCACCGTCACCACCAAGATGGTGGATATGCCTGACGGCAAGAAGAAGCGTAAACTTGACAAGTATATTTATGATCTTGGCAGTTGCACGTTCTGTGAACTTTGTGTCACCACATGTCCGCAGGACGCCATTGAGTTCTCAAATGACTTCGAGCAGGCCGTGTTTACCCGCTCCAAGCTTGTGGAACAGCTCAATTATCTGCCCGAGCAGCCCGATGATCCCGCTCCCAAACCTGCTCCCAAGGCTCCGCAACCTCAAGTAGTTTAAGCAAAAACAATTTATTACATTATATGGAATCAGTAGGAAGTATTGTTATGTATGGGATAATCGCGTTGGCGATTGTCGTATTCTCGATACTGACTGTCACTACCAGGCGTATACTGCGTGCCGCCACCTATCTGTTGTTCGTGCTGTTTGCCACAGCCGGCTTGTATTTCAAGCTCGACTATGAATTTCTCGGCGCGGTGCAGATAGCCGTCTATGCCGGTGGTATTGTCGTGTTGTTTGTGTTCTCGATATTGCTCACAAGCAAGCCCGGCGACAGAAGTGCGAGTCTTACATCAAAGAAACGTTGTCTCGGCCTTGTGGCCGGTATCAGCGCGCTTGCCGTTGCCGGATATGCGTTGTTGAGCCATTGTGAGTTCTGTGGTGTCGAAAAGGCTCCGTTTGAACTTGAAATGACCATGAACCACCTCGGAAATATTCTCCTCGGTACTGAGAAGTTCGGTTATCTGTTGCCTTTCGAGGCTGTGAGTGTGTTGTTGCTTGCATGTATAATCGGCGGCGTCGTTGTCGCCCGTAAACGTTGATAGCGCCCATGGACAAAATAACTATGATGCTATATCTTATCCCGAGCCTCGTGATGTTTGGCTGCGGGGTTTACGGTTTCATCACCCGTAGAAACATGATCGCCATGCTCATATCGCTGGAGCTGATGCTCAACTCGGTTGACATCAACTTCGTGGTGTTTAACCGCTTCCTTTTCCCGGGTTCGCTGGAGGGCATGATGTTCACACTGTTTGCCATCGCTATCGCCGCTGCCGAAACTGCACTGGCCATTGCGATTATCGTCAATATCTACCGCGTCGCCAAGAACATTGACGTACGTGACCTGTCAAAACTGAAATTTTAATAGGCTATGGAAATAATGTCGGTATTTATTCTCTGCATCCCATTGTTCATGTTTCTTCTGCTCGGTCTTACGGGCATGAAGATGAGCCACAAGTTAGCCGGAATTTTGGGATGTCTCGGCATGGGTACGACACTCGTTCTGTCGTATACCGTAGCCTTTACATATTTTTTCAGCGGTGATGCCGCTTTCATCAGCGAGGCCGGCCAGCGTCTTCAGGATATCCTGTGGAATGTGACCTGGCTGCAGTTTACCGAGCACCTTGTCATCCGTCTCGGCTTCCTGCTTGACCCGATCTCGGCCATGATGCTTGTGGTCATCACTACCATCTCTTTCATGGTTCATCTTTACTCGATGGGTTACATGGAGGGTGAGAAAGG
>CAZIPQ010000161.1:0-3146 GCA_964541165.1 uncultured Muribaculum sp. | reverse complement strand
GGTATTTCATGCGCTCCTCGATGTGGGAGGTCAATTCGGGGTTGAGTCCGTGGATGCCTTCGATGAGCAGCACCGAATGGTCGTCAAGCCTGAGGCGGCGCCCTTTGTACACGCGGCGCCCGCTCTCGAAGTCGTAGGTAGGCAGCTCGATCTCGCCGCCGGCAATCAGTGTGTTGAGGTCGCGGTTGAATGTGTCGAGATCGAGGGCATAGAGCGACTCGAAGTCGTAGTCGCCGTCCTCGTCGCGCGGAGTCATGTCGCGGTTGACAAAGTAGTCGTCGAGCGATATCATGCGCGGCTTCAGCAGATTGGTCATCAGCTGTATGGCCAGGCGCTTGGTGAATGTGGTCTTGCCCGATGAGGACGGACCGGCTATCAGCACCACCCTTGCGCCACCCTCGGCATAACGGCGTGATATCTCATCGGATATGCGGGCGATTTTCTTGTCATGCAGGGCTTCGGCCACGTTGATCAGCATGGCTGTCTCCTTGCGTGCCACGGCCTCGTTGAGCTCGCCGACATCATCGACGCCGATAACTTTGTTGAACTTGACATAGTCGGTGAAGGCCTGGAACATCTTTTCCTGCACGATGGGAGTGGCCGGGCGCGACGGATCGTTGGCGTCGGGACCGAGCAGCAGCATGCCGTCCTTGTAGGGCACTATGTCAAATACGCTGAGCATGCCGGTCGACGGAGCGAGATTGCCGTAATAGCTGTCGCAGATGCCGTCGAGGCGATAATATACGGTGTAAAGGTTGTGGGTGGTGGAGAGGAGACGCACCTTGTCGTCAAGGCCCTGGCGCTCGAATATCTTGATCACGTCAGATGTAAGCCGCTCCTTGCGCTCGAAAGGCAGGTCGCGGTCAACAAGTCCGCGCATATACTGCTTGATCGAGTCGACGGTGGCGGTGTCGACATTCTCCACTCCATGGAGCCGGCAGTAATAACCGCGCGACACCGAGTGCTCGATCACCAGGCGCGCGCCGGGATAGAGAGCCACGACCGCGCGGTAGAGCATCATGCACAGTGAACGGATGTAGACACGGTGGCCCGACGGTGACTGGGCCGTCAGGTACAGCACCTGCTTGGGGGCGAATAGCGGAAACTGCATGTCCTCGGTCTTGTTGTTGACCTGAGCGCAGATCGGGGTGCCGGGAATGCGGTCGGCAAGCGTACGGTATATGTCGGTAAGGGTCATGCCTCCCTCGAAAGGCACGTATTCGCCTATATTCTTGCAAAATATCTTCAGCTGGTTGCTCATAATGATGTATGTGAAGTGATGAAACGTCGATATGTAAAGTTACAAAAAATCAGCCGATAATGTTTACCCGGGGCTGAAAAATCGTCGTGAAGGGTGTATTGGGTGAAAATGGAGAAAATTTGTGGGCGAAAGTTTTGAATGATAGCGGAAAATGTGTAACTTTGCGGTCGCTTTTTAACAACTTATATTTAATAACGTATTAGTATGAACCATTACGAAACCGTTTTCATTTTAACTCCCGTTTTGTCTGATGCTCAGATGAAGGAAGCGGTAGACAAGTTCACCGGCGTAATCACTGCCAATGGTGGAACTATTGTCAATGAAGAGAACTGGGGTCTGCGCAAGCTCGCTTATCCCATCCAGAAGAAGTCAACCGGCTTCTACACCCTCGTAGAGTTTGATGCAGCTCCTGACACTATCAAGAAGCTTGAGACTCAGTTCCGTCGTGACGAGCGCGTGATCCGCTTCCTGACTTTCCGTCTTGACAAGTATGCACACGCTTACGCTGAGAAGCGTCGCTCACTCAAGGGCTCAAAACCCGCACCCGTGGTAGAAACCGTAGTAGAAGAAACTGTAAAGGAAGACTAAATCATGGCACAGGCTCAATCAGAAATCCGTTATCTCACTCCGCTGTCAGTGGATGTAAAGAAGAAGAAATATTGTCGCTTTAAGAGAAGTGGCATCAAGTATATCGACTACAAGGATCCCGAATTCCTCAAGAAGTTCCTCAACGAGCAGGGTAAGCTCCTTCCCCGCCGTATCACCGGTACTTCACTGAAGTTCCAGCGCCGAGTAGCTCAGGCTGTTAAGCGTGCCCGTCATCTGGCTCTGCTTCCCTACGTAACCGACTTGATGAAATAATCACCACCAATTAGCGAAACGACATTATGAAAATTATATTGAAAGAAGACATCGCAGGCCTTGGCTACAAGGACGACGTTGTTGAAGTAAAAGACGGTTACGGCCGTAACTACCTTATCCCCCAGGGTAAGGCAGTCATCGCATCGGAGTCAGCTCTTAAGGTGCTTGCCGAAAACCAGCGTCAGCGTGCTCACAAGCTCGCCAAGATCAAGGCTGATGCCGAGGCAGTTGCTGCATCGCTTCAGGATGTTAACGTGGTAATTCCCGTTAAGGTCAGCGAGGCCGGCACTATCTACGGTTCAGTTAACGCCGCTACTATCGCTGAGGCTCTTGAGAAGCTCGGCAAGGCAGTTGACCGCAAGGCTATCGTTGTTAAGGACTCTATCAAGGAGCCCGGCAAGTACAACTGCACCGTTGTGCTTCACAAAGAGGTATCGGTTGACCTTCCCTTCGAGGTTGTTGCCGAGGCCGCTGAAGCCTGATAACATCGGCATGCGGGCCGTAAGGTCCGTAATGTCATGACATAAGAAGAGCCATGATGTGCCTGAGGGTGCATCATGGCCTTTTTATTTGCCGATAGCGAAATTTTTGCTATCTTAGCGGCTGCTATGGCCTGGTATTACATTGTGCTTATCGCAGCCTATTGCGGTACTATAGTCAGCCTGATTGTGGTGATCCTGTCGGAGAACCGCAATCCGGTCAAGTCGCTCGCGTGGATGACCGTGCTGCTGCTTGTTCCGGTGTTTGGCGTGGTGCTGTACATATTCTTTGGCCGCAGCCTGAAAAATACCCGCATGATCACGCGCCGTAACCGCCGCAGGCTGCGTAAGCGCGAGCAATTCCTGCGCGGAGTCAATCTGCAGCGCGAAGGGCTTTCGGTCGAGGGGCTGCAGCAGGTCAAGCTTGCCTCGACCCTTACCGGTGCCATATATTACCCGGCCAACCGCGTGGAGATCTTTACCAACGGACGTGATAAGTTTGAAAGCCTGCTGCGCGACATCGCCGGAGCCCGCCACTATATACA
>CAZIPQ010000160.1:0-3176 GCA_964541165.1 uncultured Muribaculum sp. | reverse complement strand
GTCATGTCGATGAGGGTACTCTTTCTTTTAATTTTTACTTTTCCCATTGTTTTTCCGTTATTTGATTATTAAATCGATTGTAATGAAAAGAAACAATGGATTAGTGAGTAGCAGCAAATGTCTGAACGATCGAGAAGCCGATTTCGTCAATTGCGTAAGTAAGGTTATCGATCTTGTTGGTGTAGAAGTTATAAGAAATAACAGCGAATGCACCGGTTGCGATACCGAAAGCTGTATTGATAAGTGCCTCAGAGATACCGGTTGACAGCTCGGTTGAGTCAGGAGCACCTGAAGCGGCAAGAGCCTGGAATGACTTGATCATACCCATTACAGTACCCAACAGTCCGACAAGAGTACCGAGAGTGGTGAGGGTAGCCACGATGGGAAGGTTCTGCTGGAGAGCAGGCATCTCAAGGGCGGTAGCCTCTTCAACTTCCTTCTGGAGAGTAGCGATCTTCTGCTCCTTAGAAAGTACGGTGTTCTTATCCATTTCCTCATAGCGTACGAGAGCGGCTGAAACTACAGCGGCAACACTACCCTTCTGCTGCTTGCAGAGAGCCTGTGCACCGGCGATGTCGTTCTTCTTAAGGCAAGCCTTAACACCAGCAACAAACTTAGAGATGCTGCCTTTACCCTTAGCGCTTGAAAGAGCGATCCAACGCTCAACTGAGAGAACGATTACAGTAAGGAAGAGGGTCTGAAGAATAGGCACGATGAAACCACCTTTGTAAACGGTGCCCCAAAGATCCTGAGGATGGCCGGCTTCGTCAAAGTGCATATCATGACCGAACCAGAAGATGAACAGACACACAGCAACGATAAAGCAAGCAACGATCACGAGGAACGCATTCTTGATACCGCGAACATTAGAACCTTCGTTCTTGGGCTGTTTTGCGGGAGCAGCAGCTCCAGCAGTAGGCTTTTGATTTTCCATAATGTTGATAATAGAATGAATAAAATTTAGTTGATTATTGATTTATGGTTAAATATTTCTGTGTTTGTCAAATGATGATTTAAGGTCTTCTAATGCTGTCAGACAACAGGCGTCATAAGTCGCTACACCACCATTTGTCATGCAAATTTATCAATATCTTTGTTATGTACCAAATTTTAATTAGTGATTTTTAGCAATACCCGTGTGTTTAATCCGACTTTAAGCCATACACATGTTTTACAGCATATTTTTTGAAAACACATACGCTGCCGGCGCTCATTACTCCTATTGAAATAAAAGCACGCGCCATAGGGTGAACTCCGGAATAATTTTAGTAAATTTGCACCCTGATAACAAAACAGGAACTTCTGTCATGCGAATATTAGTTACCGGTTGCAATGGTCAGCTCGGCCGTGAGATGCAACGTGTGCTTGAGGCCCGGATGCCCGGATCAGCCATATATACATCCTCCGACACCCTTGACATAACCGATCAGGCTGCCGTCGACAAATTCTTTGCCGAAAACGACCTTACCCATGTGGTCAACTGCTGCGCATACACTGACGTGGACAATGCGGAGGAGGAAAAGGCGCTGTGCACCAAACTCAACGTAGATGCCTTACGCAATATAGCCCATGCAGCCTCGACCTATGGCGTCAAGGTGATCCATGTGTCTACCTCAAGCGTGTTTGACGGCAAGTCACACCGCCCATATAATGAATGTGACAAAGTGAACCCCATATCCCACTACGGCAACACCAAGCGCCGTGGCGAGACCGCACTCATAGCACTTGCTCCCGACAGCATCATCGTGCGCAGCGCATGGCTGTATTCACCCTACGGCGACAACTTTGTCAAGGATATCATCACGGCTGCCACCTCACGTCGCAAACTCCGCATCGTCTCTGACCACATAGGGTCACCGACTTCGGCAAGCGATCTTGCCGAGGCTATCCTCGCCATCCTCTCGTCCCACCAGTGGGTACCGGGCATATATCACTACTCGTCATCAGGCGTGGCCTCATGGTTTGACTTCGCTCATGCCGTGTGCCGTCTTGCCGGGATCCCCGACGCCGACATAAAGCCGATATCAAGCAGCGACGCTCCAACTGCGGCAGCGCGTCCCCCTTATAATGTGCTCGACACAGCCAAGATTCTGGCAACCTACGACGTGACTTCCCACTACTGGCTCGACAGCCTCAAAGTATGCATCGACAGGATGCTCCACAATACTGATCTATAACTCTAAATAATAGCAAATTGGCCACTATAAACGATGAAATAAGCCGCCGGCGCACATTTGCCATCATCTCGCATCCTGACGCTGGAAAGACTACACTCACCGAGAAACTGCTCTTATTCGGCGGAGCAATCCATGTCGCAGGCGCTGTCAAGTCCAACAAGATCAAAAAGACAGCCACATCCGACTGGATGGAAATAGAGAAACAACGCGGCATATCGGTTGCCACATCCGTAATGGGTTTTAATTATGGCCCTTACAAGATCAATATCCTCGACACTCCCGGTCACCAGGACTTTGCCGAGGACACTTACCGCACCCTTACCGCCGTTGACTCAGTAATAATAGTGGTCGATGTGGCTAAAGGCGTCGAGCAACAGACACGCAAGCTGATGGAGGTGTGCCGCATGCGCAATACCCCTGTCATTATATTCGTCAACAAGCTCGACCGCGAAGGCCGCGATCCGTTTGAAATCCTCGATGAGCTCGAGGCTGAACTGAAGATCGCCGTAAGGCCTTTGTCATGGCCTATTAATATAGGTGCCAAATTCAAGGGTGTCTACAATATCTACGAGCACTCACTCGATCTTTTCACTCCGAGCAAGACACAGGTCACGGAGCGCGTGGAGATCGACTCGATCAATGATCCGCGCATAGATGAAGCCGTTGGAGAAAAAGACGCCGCCAAGCTGCGCGAGGATCTGGAATTGATCGAAGGCGTATATCCGGAGCTTAACATTGACGATTATCTGGCCGGAAAGGTAGCACCGGTATTTTTCGGCTCGGCCCTCAACACATTCGGTGTCAAGGAGCTGCTTGACTGTTTTGTGAAGATCGCGCCGTCACCCCGCCCGGTAATGGCCGAGGAGCGTGAGGTGACTCCCGATGAAGAGCCGTTTTCAGGCTTCGTATTCAAGATACACGCCAACATGGATCCCAACCATCGCTCGTGCATCGCTTTTGTCAAGGTATGCTCGGGACGTTTTGAGCGCAATGCCAATT
>CAZIPQ010000159.1:0-3180 GCA_964541165.1 uncultured Muribaculum sp. | reverse complement strand
GGGTTCATTTATAATTATTTCACTTTTTATGGATAGTTTTATTGATTAAAAATCACGAACTTTGTCATACGCCCTTTTAATACAACCATTCTCATGATCCGACATATTTTCATCATAATATTCAGCCTTATCGCCCTCGGCATGTCAGCAGCTCCAAAACAGGAGAAAAAGCTGAAAAACGAGAAGCCTGATATGGGACAGATACGCAAAGAAGTCAACGATCCGTCATCACAATATTATTATCCCAAGCTGATGAGCATGTTTCAGCGTGCTGACTCGGTAATGGATCTTGACCAATATCGTCATCTGTACCTCGGTTATATGTTTCAGGAGGACTACAATCCCTACCGTCACAGCGATTATTCATCACGCGTCGAGGAATTGTATTACCGAGATAAACATACTGCCGCTGAATGTGACACAATTATCAAATATGCCGAATTATCCCTTAAAGATGATCCGTTTGACCTGCGTCAGATGACATTCCTAATCTACGCCTACCGGGAAAAGAAAAAGGTCAATCTCGCCAATATATGGCAGTACAAGCTAAACCATATACTTGAGGCGATATTGTCGACAGGAACCGGTCTTGACGAGGAAAACGCATGGATTGTAATCAATCCCCAGCACGAATACAATCTACTTAACTTCAATGATTTCATCGTACAGGCTCATGAGGACCGTGATGAATATGACTACATACTCATCAAGCCAAAAAACGACAAGGATCCCAAAGGATTTTATTTTAACGTGGGCTATCTTCTGCGCGAATACAACCGAAAATTCCCCGATGCAGACGATCCGCTATGATATAGCCGATAACTCTCGCAACCATTACATCATAAAACGATAACAGTAAAGCCGGTACAAGAATACCGGCTTTTTTCATTTGATTGATAAAAAAGTTCGTTACAATGGGGTAATTGATTAAATATTACTTATCTTTGGTAAATTAATTTTTAACCAATCTATTATGACACATCTTCTCTTCTGGATTGTGCCGGTGGCCTCGCTTATTGCGCTGCTGCTTGCCTGGTGTTTTTATCGTGGCATGATGAAAGAGAGCGAAGGCACAGAAATGATGCGCAAAATCGCATCACATGTACGCCGAGGCGCTATGTCTTACCTCCGCCAACAGTACAAAATTGTAGGAATTGTATTTCTCGTATTGGTGATTTTCTTCTCAATACTTGCCTACGGATTTAACTTACAGAATCCCTGGGTTCCGGTTGCATTCCTAACCGGAGGCTTCTTCTCCGGTCTATCGGGCTTCCTCGGAATGAAAACCGCTACCTACGCCTCGGCCCGTACGGCAAATGCGGCCCGTGATTCTCTCAACAAAGGCCTGCGTGTGGCATTCCGCAGTGGAGCGGTAATGGGACTTGTCGTTGTGGGACTCGGTCTTTTCGATATCTCGTTCTGGTATGTGATCCTCGATTATTTCGTTCCTGCCGATGTGGCGACCCCCACAGCCAAGCTGTGCATGATAACCACCACAATGCTTACATTCGGCATGGGTGCGAGTACGCAGGCTCTCTTTGCTCGTGTTGGCGGAGGCATCTACACAAAAGCCGCCGATGTGGGCGCTGACCTTGTAGGAAAAGTTGAGGCCGGTATACCTGAAGATGATCCCCGCAATCCGGCCACGATAGCTGATAATGTCGGCGACAATGTCGGTGACGTTGCCGGTATGGGTGCTGACCTGTACGAATCTTACTGTGGTTCGATATTGGCAACCTCGGCCCTCGGTGCAGCTGCATTTATAGCCACCGGCGATATCGACATGCAGTTTAAAGCCGTCATTGCTCCGATGCTTATCGCAGCAGTGGGCATTATTCTGTCGATCATCGGCATATTCTCGGTACGCACCAAAGAGGACGCCACGATGAAGGATCTGCTTAATTCATTGTCGTTTGGCACCAATCTCAGTTCGCTTCTTATCGTAGGTGCTACATTCCTCATCCTCTGGGCCCTCGGCATAAATAATTGGGTGAATATCTCATTTTCAGTTGTCATAGGACTGCTTGTCGGCATAGTCATAGGACGCTCCACCGAGTATTACACCTCACAGTCGTATGCTCCCACCCGTAAACTGGCTGAAAGCGGAACCACCGGTCCGGCTACCGTAATCATTTCCGGCGTGGGTCTCGGAATGATCTCCACAGCCGTTCCCGTAATGGCTGTGGTCGTAGGTATCATCCTGTCATACTGGATCGCAGCCGGTTTTGACTTCACCAATATCGGAATGGGTCTTTACGGCATCGGTATCGCTGCCGTAGGTATGCTGTCGACCCTCGGTATCACACTTGCTACTGATGCCTACGGGCCTATTGCTGACAATGCCGGTGGCAATGCGGAAATGAGCGGACTCGGAGAAAAGGTCCGTAAACGTACTGACGCCCTCGACTCACTTGGCAATACCACAGCTGCTACCGGCAAGGGCTTTGCCATCGGTTCGGCAGCCTTGACAGGTCTGGCTCTTCTGGCATCGTATGTCGAGGAACTCCGTATAGGCATGTCGCGCATCGGCCAGACTGTCATCACGCTTCCCGGCGGAATCGACCGCCCGCTCCATGACGCTTCATTCTCTGACTTCATGACATATTATGAAGTGACCCTGATGAATCCTAAGGTACTTTCAGGCATGTTTCTTGGAGCCATGATGGCATTTTTGTTCTGCGGACTCACAATGAATGCCGTAGGCCGTGCCGCAGCACACATGGTTGAAGAAGTGCGTCGCCAGTTCCGGGAGATCAAGGGCATACTCACCGGAGAGGCTGAACCCGACTACGCGCGCTGTGTGCAGATATCCACCAAGGGTGCACAGAAAGAAATGGTATTCCCCTCGATACTGGCTATCGTCGCCCCGATACTCACCGGCCTCATATTCGGTGTTCCCGGAGTGATCGGACTGCTTGTAGGCGGCCTGGCTGCAGGATTTGTCCTGGCTATATTTATGGCTAACGCCGGTGGCGCATGGGATAATGCCAAGAAATATATCGAAGAAGGCAACTTCGGCGGCAAGGGAAGCGAAGTTCACCGTGCAACAGTTGTCGGCGACACCGTCGGCGACCCGTTCAAGGACACTTCCGGCCCAAGCCTCAATATCCTCATAAAGCTCATGTCGATGGTTGCCATAGTAATGGCCGGCCTCACCGTAAGCTGGAGCCTCCTCTGACA
>CAZIPQ010000158.1:0-3233 GCA_964541165.1 uncultured Muribaculum sp. | reverse complement strand
ACCGCCGATACCGAGCAGATACTCCTGCTTGATACGGTTTTCCCAGTCACCGCCATAAAGCTGGTGAGTGATCTGACGGTCATACTCGCTGTTCATGTCAAAGTCGGTATCCATCAGATACAGATTCATACGACCTACATTCACACGCCAGATGTGAGAATAAACAACACGGCCGGGGAAAGGAACCTCAAGTATAACGGGATGACCATCCTCGTCAACAACCTGGTCGATAGGAAGCTGATTGAAGTTCTGGGGTTCGTAGTTGGCGATCTGCTGACCGTCCATAGAGAGAGTCTGGGTAAAATAGCCGTAGCGATACAGGAAACCAACAGCTGTCATGTCTACGCAGCTGTCAGAAGCTTCCTTGATATAGTCACCGGCAAGCACACCGAGACCGCCTGAGTAGATCTTCAGGGCGTTGCACAGACCGTATTCCATCGAGAAGTAGGCAATCGAGGGAACATCCTTGCGCATGGGCACCTTCATATAAGCCTTGAAGTCGGCATATACAGCCTCAATACGCTTCATCAGGGCCTCGTCCTTGATGATTTCCTGAAGTTTGTCAAATTTAAGATGCTGAAGCAGCATGACAGGATTCTCACCTAAAGCGCGCCACAGATCGGGATCAAGGTCACGGAAAAGCGACTTACCCTCACTGTTCCATACCCACCAGAGGTTACGGCTCATCACTTCCAGAGGCTTAAGCTTGGCAGGCAGATCAGATTTTACCATAATGTCACGCCATGCGGGTGAATTGGTATTGCTTACTTGTAATTTCATAAATAATATATTATGTGTTGATGTTTATGTTAATTATTTGTCATTACGTGCTTTGGCCGAATTAAGAGCCATAGCGAACGCATCAATATAATACTCGATAAAATAGCTCCATGCGGCAAGCGAAGCCGTGTGTGACGCACTGGCATCGATTTTATCTTTGTCAGCCTTATCAAGTCCGGCAAGATATTCGATTGAAGTGGCGATATGACGGGCCACCTCGCTGTAATTGCCGTCGGTACGGGCTATAACGTTGACACCGGAAGCATCAAAGGTATTGTTCTCACACGAAAGGATCCACTGACCGAATCCCGACAAGGTAGTGGTAACGGTAGGAACTCCAAATGCCACGCTTTCGAGCGGAGTATAACCCCAGGGTTCATAATAGCTGGGGAATACAGTGGCATCCATGCCTATCAGAAGATCATAATACGGAGAATTGAAAATACCGTCATCACCATGAAGATAGCACGGCACATAAATAACGGTGACATTGTCAGCGGCGCTATTTGAGAAACCGAGGCCATGGATGCGGCAATTGATGGGATCCTCATTGGGATTGTTGAGCCAATGAGTAATCATCGGATCAACCTGCGCCGACTTACGCTTGAGACCCATAGCTTTGGAAAGATCGGCACGAGGTTCCTTAGCCCATGCCGGAACCATCACAAAAGCGATGATCTTACGTGAAAGCGGCATTTCGCGGAGCAATGACACTGCGTCAAGATAGAGATCGATACCCTTATTGCGGTATTCGCAACGACCCGAAGTGGCCATAATGAAGGTATCTTCGGCATACTTGACACCTGTAAGAGATGACGCCACATTAAGCAACTTCTCACGTGCAGCGGCTCGTGCGGCAGCAAATTTAGCCTTGGCGGGAACAAAATTCTGTTCAAAACCATTGGGAGTGACCAACGGACGACGTTCAAGGAGCTGCTCACACTCGATGGCGGTGATCTCACTTACCGTCGTAAAGCAGTCTGCCTGATGAGCTGCCGCTTTTTCGAGCGAGTGCTTCGACTCCATGTTGAGTTCCGAAGCCATCTGATCGCCGTTATATGCGTGAAGATAATCGTAAAGAGGCTTGCCGTTGCCGCATATACTGCGGCCTATGCAAGTGGCATGAGTGGTGAAAATTGTTGCTACGGCAGGTAACTGAGCCTTCACATAAAGCAGACCCATGCCGGTAGTCCATTCGTCAAAATGAGCTATTACATTGTCAGCTGGCTTACAATAGTGATTGTAAAGGCTTTCGATTACTACACCGGCAGCGTGTGAAAAAGCGCAAGCTTCATCATAGTCGCCATAGGCATGCAGAGAATCAACATGGTAAAGATCCCACATACGGGCGTAGAACTGATCCTTTACGGCATACATGCCATCAAATTTCACAAGTACTACAATCGGCTTACCAGGAATATCCCAACGGCCTACCCTGACGCTCACGCCATCAGGAAGGCTGACTTTTGAACTCCACGCCTTAAGTAATGAAGGTGTGGGTATAAAATATGGTGAGGGATTATCATCAGACCATACATCAGGGCCGATGAAGATAGTCTTATCTTTATATAACTTCTGGAGTGTCTTAGCTTTAGTCGACAGAACCGTGTAGATACCACCTATTTTATTACATACTTCCCAACTTGTTTCAAAAAGCATGTCGATACTAATCGGTGCTTTATCCATATAATTGCTTTAAATTATTTTACGGCCGCAAAGATACGCTTTTTTTCTCAATTTAAATGCATTTTCTACAATTAATTAGAGGTATTTACTTTTTTCAAAACTTTATGACATAATTAAAAAGATACCGTACCTACTATTCCGACGCTTTACTGAAGCCGTCTCCGCGACACTTGATATCACGAATTCAATGCTGCGCGATTTTTATATTTTTAACACGCATTTAAACAGTGATGGCCGGACAAATGCCCGGCCACCCATATAAAATCAAAAGTAAGTTCTGATTACATGATGCCCTGTTCCATCATGGCGTTAGCCACCTTCATGAAGCCGGCGATGTTGGCACCCTTCATATAGTTGATATAACCGTCGGGCTCAGTACCGTACTTCACACACTGAGCGTGGATATCATTCATGATAGTGTGCAGCTTCTCGTCAACCTCCTCGGCGCTCCACTGAAGATGCATTGCATTCTGGCTCATTTCAAGACCTGAAGTAGCAACACCTCCGGCATTTACAGCCTTACCGGGAGCATAGTTGGTACGGGTAGCGATGAAGTGATCAATAGCCTCGGGGGTACATCCCATGTTAGATACCTCGGCAACGAGCTCAACACCATTGTCTACAAGCTGCTTTGCATCCTCACCGTCAACCTCATTCTGGGTAGCACAGGGAAGTGCGATGTCAACTTTCTGCTCCCAGGGCTTGCGGCCGGGGAAGAATGTAGCTTCGGGATATTTCTCAGCATAAGGAGCAACTACGTCATTGCC
>CAZIPQ010000157.1:0-3526 GCA_964541165.1 uncultured Muribaculum sp. | reverse complement strand
GCCAAAGTATGCCATGTCCTTCCATTATCGGGTGAATAGCTGAAGTTAAATATCATGCCCTTTCCCTCTATGCGCAGACTAATATTTCCCAGATCAGAGGCAATTTCGGTTGCGGCAAGGGTATCATAGCCTTTGTCGGTAATCTTCCGGAGTTCGATGCGGTGTATATCGCCATGCCGTGAGCGACATAGCAGATACTGATGTGTTTCGTCTTTCAACAGTAACATTCCGGCCACCTGACTGTCAGTCTCCGGAATGAATGACATGGTGCAGCCGGCGGTGAAGTCATGATGAGCCAGAGCCCGGCATACGAAGGGTAACTCCGCAATGTCGGTCGACTTGACATCGGCACATTTTATCGTAAGATGTCCGGGATTGTCGGTAAGGGAATAGAACTCGCTTGCAGGGCCCCTCAGTGTCATCCAGCCGGGAGTCAGTCCCGTGTCATTGAATTCGTCATTATATCCGAAATTGCCGAAGGTGATGACACTGTCATTACGTACAGCTCCGGGTATCCGGACTATATGTGGTACCGTGTCGTTCCGTTCCAGAAATACCGGCCATCCGTCATCGGTCCATTTCACGGGCAGCATGAATGTTTCCCGACCGAGATTCTCCTTGTCATTTTCCAGCGGGCGACAGCCGAGGAACACACCCCACCAGTTGCCGTCAGGAGCCTGAAAAATATCGGCATGGCCGGTACATGTGACAGGATTCGGACGCCCCGGATCAAGAGTCCGTTGTGTCAGTATGGGATTCTTTTCATAGGGTATATATGGCCCGAATGGATTATCGGCGCGATAGATGACCTCACTGTGGCCGGTACCGGTGCCTCCTTCGGCCGTCATAAGGTAATATCTGTCATGTATTTTGTATAGATGAGGCCCTTCGCACCATATCGGGTTGTCCTCAGGACGCCATCCCTTGTTGACGATGATCTTGCGTTGGCCGATACATTTGTCGGTAGCGGTATCAAATTCAACAATGCGTATCGTACAGTGTCCTGAATACTCCGGCTTACCGTCAGGCGCCGTATCATTGTTTACAATATATGCTCTGCCATCATCGTCAAACAGAAATGACGGGTCGATACCGTTGATTTCAGGCAGCATGATTGGTTCACTCCACTCTCCGAACGGATCCTGAGTTTTGACAAAGAAATTGCCGTGACCCACATTGGTCGTGACCATATAATAGGTTTTATTTGCCGGATTGTAGGATATTGCAGGAGCAAAAATACCGCCGCTCACGGGCTGCTTGTCAAGGCGGCGTAATTGGGAAGGCCGATTGAGAACATAGCCTATGTGACGCCAGTTAAGAAGGTCGCGGCTATGATATATCGGTACTCCCGGGAAAAAGGAAAAACTTGATGTGACGAGAAAGTAGTCACCATCTCCGTTGGTGCATACTGACGGGTCCGAGTTCCAGCCGGGTAATATAGGGTTGTAGAATGAGTTTTTATCAGGGAGTGGGTTGGCGGCATAATAATCGTCATTGCCCTCATAGGAGAAAGAGTCGAATATCGCCACTGAACTTTGTGGTGCTATTGCGGCCGCATTTGATCTGCATGCGGCAGTGAGAAGCAGTAAGCCTGTTATAACAGATAGTGAATAGTGTCGTTTCATGGAATATATCGGATAGAAAACGTGATTAAATACTGATGGTGAGCCACCGAAAGGGCGACCCACCATCAATTATTATAGAATGCATGAAGCATTGGGGCTTGATTGTTAATCTTCACTCTTGTCTCGATCGCGGGTTTTTGATTTGTTTTTGCTCGAAGAGGAGCTGAGATCCTTCTCTTCGGCAAGTTCAATTTCATTCTTGTCCTTGTCCACTACACGATATTGCAGGTAGGCCAACGACTGATCGGCTACGATCTTGAATTTGTTGCCGAGTTCCATTCTCCATCTGCGATAGGGGGATATGAGGCCCTTCTTGAGATATGCATCGACAAACGGATGTACGTACATAATAAAACCTGATACCTTCAGGTCGTTGATCAGATAGTCCAGTTTCTCTTTAAGAGTATCGGTAAACAGCAGCGACGGCTGTACCTCGCCCTTGCCGTAGCATGACGGACATGTTTCGGTGGTAACCACATCAAGAGCTGGGCGTACGCGCTGGCGTGTAATCTGCATCAGGCCGAATTTGCTCAGCGGCAAAATATTGTGGCGTGCGCGGTCGTTAGCCATGACCTCTTTCATGTGATCATACAGGGCCTGGCGGTGTTCGGCTTTATTCATGTCTATAAAGTCGACAACTATGATGCCGCCCATGTCGCGCAACCGCAACTGGCGGGCTATTTCATCAGCCGCACGCAGATTGACTTCAAGTGCGTTGGTTTCCTGGTCACTGGCAGCTTTAGAGCGATTGCCCGAGTTCACGTCGATTACGTGAAGGGCTTCGGTGTGCTCTATGATTATATATGCTCCTGACCTGAATGAAACCGTCTTACCAAATGATGATTTTATCTGCTTGGTAATGCTGA
Organism: uncultured Muribaculum sp.; assembly: GCA_964541165.1. GTDB lineage: Bacteria > Bacteroidota > Bacteroidia > Bacteroidales > Muribaculaceae > Muribaculum. The sequence continues at coordinate 1,035 of CAZIPQ010000157.1, read as the reverse complement.
AGTGATCAAAGATGGGCTCGTCCTTTGTATAGAGCTTGACAATATCGCGGCTTTCCGGAGCGATCAGCGCCACATATTTCTGTATCTGTTCGAAAGTGTCGGCGTCGTTGACATAAATACTTTCATAAGAGGGGCTGAATACGTCGCGCAGCATGCTGACGATACGGCTTTCCTCAACGAAGATAAGTGAGGGCACGATGGCTCGCTGGGCTTTGGCTATTGTATCTTCCCAGCATTTAAGCAGGGTCTTTAATTCGTTGTTCAGCTCAGCCACGCGTTTGCCTTCAGCCGATGTGCGTACGATGACTCCGAAGTTTTTCGGGCGTATACTGTCTACAAGCTGTCGCAGGCGATATTTTTCTTCGGTGGTCTTGATTTTCTGCGACACAGATATTTTGTCGGAAAACGGTATGAGCACCAGAAAACGGCCTGTAAATGTGATTTCAGTGGTAAGACGCGGACCTTTGGATGATATTGGCTCTTTGGCTATCTGAACCATCAATACCATGTCCTTTTCAAGAACGTCAGTGATCGAGCCGTGCTTGTCAATATCGGGCTGGAGCTTCATCTTTGACAGCGACGGCACTTTTTTAGGGTCGGCGAGTGCCTGCTTCAGATACTGGTAGTAGGAGGAGAACTGGGATCCGAGATCAAGATAATGAAGAAAAGCATCTTTTTCGTAGCCTACATCGAGAAAGGCGGCATTGAGGCCCGGCATCAGTTTCTTGACCTTGGCCAGATAGATGTCGCCGACGGCGTAGGAGATATCGCGTTTTTCCTTTTGCAGCGATACCAGTCGTGAGTCCTCGGTCAGAGCAATCGACACCTCCGAGGGCTGTACGTCCACTATAAGTTCACTCTTCATTAATCACTTAATGTAAACAGATTATTAACATACACAGAGAACAAACTTGACCCTTCGCTGAAGGTAAATATGTCATGTTTGTTCTCATGTATATCAATTACTGAATTTGATAATTCAAATGTCCAGTAAGAGAGGATTATTTCGGCTTATTACGATACTTCTCAGGTCGT
>CAZIPQ010000156.1:0-3554 GCA_964541165.1 uncultured Muribaculum sp. | reverse complement strand
ACGTGGCTCAGGCCGTGAAGCAGCTTCTCCAGAAATATAACGAGCTTCAGGACATCATCGCCATCCTCGGTGTGGATGAGCTCTCTGACGAGGACAAGCTCGTCGTGGCCCGCGCCCGCCGTGCACAGCGCTTCCTGTCGCAGCCCTTCTTCGTGGCCGAACAGTTTACCGGCCTGCCCGGTGTGATGGTTCCGCTGAGCGAGACTATCCGCGGCTTCAAGATGATATTGAGCGGCGAGATGGACGAGTATCCCGAACAGGCCTTCCTTAACGTAGGTACTATCGACGATGCCATCGCCAAGGGCAAGAAGATGCTCTCTGAAGTAAAGTAAATAATAAATCACAATCAACACTATGATACTTAAAGTTATCTCGGCACAGAATGTACTCTTCGAGGGTACGGTCGACAAGGTGTCGCTCCCGGGAACGGAGGGTACGTTTATGGTGCTCCCTCACCATGCATCGCTTATCTCTACACTTGTAAAGGGCAACGTGGTGTATGAAACAGGCTCTACCCGCGAGGAGATGCCGGTCGATGGCGGCATTGTGGATGTGGATAATGATGTGGTATCAGTGTGTGTATATTGATATGAAACGACTTGCATTCATTCTGGCTATGATATGCGCGGTGCTTCTGGCGCCTGTGCGCATGTCGGCTGCCGATCACGACGCCGATGGCGAAAAGAAGATCAGTCCCAAGGATATTATCTTCGAGCATCTCGGCGACGGCTATGGTTGGGAAGTGCCTTTCTCCCATGATCTGCGTATACCGCTCCCGGTGATCGTGCGCAGCTACGACGGCAAGTGGCACTGCTTCAGCTCAGCCCGTATACAGCACGGCGAGACCTATGACGGCTTCCATCTCGGAGGCAAGGACAGCAAGTGGCACAACAAGCTCGTGGGCGAACGTCCGGAAGTAGTCGACGGCAAGACCGAGATGGTGGAGTACCGTCCCATCGACCTGTCGATCACCAAGAATGTGCTCGCTCTGTTTATCACGGTTATCCTTGTGCTGTGGATGATAATGCAAGTGGCCGCATGGTACAAGAGTGCGGGCTATAAGGCTCCCCGCCGCTTTACCGGAGCTATCGAGGCGCTCATCGTGTTTGTCTACGACGGAGTTATCAAGCCTACCCTTGGTGTCAAGGCTCCGAAGTTTGCTCCATATCTGCTGACGGTGTTCTTCTTCATCCTTGTGATGAACCTGCTTGGCCTAATCGTCATCTTCCCCGGTGGCGCCAATCTTACCGGCAATATCGCGGTGACCCTCGTGCTGTCGCTCTGCACGTTCCTTGTAGTCAATCTGTTCGGTACCAAGCATTACTGGAAGGAAGTGTTCTGGCCCGATGTTCCCCTGTGGCTCAAGTTCCCGATCCCCATCATGCCCGTTATCGAGATCTTCGGCGTGTTTACCAAGCCGGCGGCTCTTACGATACGTCTTTTTGCCAATATGATGGGTGGTCACATTATCGTGATCGTTCTCACGTTGCTTATATTCATCCTTGCCGTGCTCGGCCCTGCGGTCACAGGCATGACAACGGTGGTATCGGTGCTCTTCTCGATATTCATGTTGCTTATCGACGTGCTGGTAAGTTTCATCCAGGCTTACGTGTTTACGATGCTTTCGACACTGTTTATCTCGCTTGCACAGGCTGATGAACATCACGAGCACAAGGCTGAGGAGCATGCCGCTCCCGCAGCAACAACCAAGTAAACTTAATTATCAAATAAAAAATATTAACTCTTTAAATCCATATTATTATGTTAGCAATGATTTTAGCAGCGATTGACGGCCTTTTAGGCATTGGTGCATGTTTTGGTGCAGGTGTAGCAGCAATTGGTGCCGGTATCGGTATCGGTAAGATCGGTTCTTCAGCCATGGAGGCTATCGCTCGTCAGCCCGAGGCTGCCGGTGACATCCGCAGTAACATGATCGTTATCGCCGCTCTCGTCGAGGGTGTGGCCCTGTTTGCAGTGGTTGTTTGTCTGCTTTCGTTCTTCCTCTAATATCAAGCACTCCGTATGGAACTTTTCACGCCTGAACTGGGCCTGGTCTTTTGGATGTTTGTCGCTTTTGCGGTACTTTTCATCGTACTCGCAAAGTGGGGATGGCCTGCCATCATGAAAACAGTCGAAGACCGCGCCGACCTCATTGACAAGGGTGTGGAGTACGCTCAAAATGCTAAAGAGCAGCTTGATCACGCCCGTGAAGAGGCCGAAAAATACATTGACGAAGCCCGAAAGCAGCATGCAGAGATGCTTCGTGAGGCCGACAAGATGAAGACACAGATCATCGAGGAGGCACGCGCCGAGGCTTCGAAAGAGGCCAAGAAGCAGATGGATGCCGCAAAACTGTCGATCGATCAGTCGCGCAAGGAAGCTGAAAAGCAGTTCCGCGACGAGGTCAGCCAGTTTGCCCTTGAGATTGCAGCCAAGGTAGTACGCCAGCAGCTTGCCGATGAAAAGGCACAGACCAAGCTGGTCAACACCCTGCTTGACGAAATTGAAACTAAAAATTAGTAAGCGATGAACCAAGGTCTTATCCCAAACCGTTACGCAAAAGCCCTGTACAAATTTGCCCTTGATCACAAGGACACGGCAAGGGTATATGAACTGATGAAGCAGCTTGCTGCCTCATTTGCCGCTGAACCGCAACTCCGTGAGGCCGTGGCCAACCCGTTTGTTGCAGCTGAGGATAAGACCGGGCTGCTTATGACCGCGGCAAAGGCTGATCCTGCAAAGGATACCTGCTACGCCGATTTCCTGAGGCTGCTGCTTGACAACCGCCGCATCGAGTATGCGCGTGAGATAGCACTGGCCTACCTTAACATCTACCGCAAGGAAAACAACATCTATCTGGTCAACGTTGTGACTGCCGCTCCATTGCAGGAGCAAGACACAGAGCGTCTGCGCGCACTCGTCGACAAGCATCTCAAAGGTGCATCGATGGAGTTTTCGCAGGCAGTCGATCCTGAGCTGATAGGCGGTTTTGTTATCAGCATCAATGACGAGCGTCTCGACGCTTCAGTGAGCAATGAATTAAAACAACTGCGACTTAAATTATTAAGCAACTAACACAACGCAATGATTAACCCAAGCGAAATATCCGAAGTATTAAAGCAACAGCTCGAGAATGTTAACCGCAAGGTTAATTTCGAGGAGGTCGGCACCGTACTTGAAGTAGGTGACGGCGTGGCCCACGTGTACGGACTCGAAAATGTACGCGCCAACGAACTCGTTGAGTTTGAGAACGGTGTAAAGGGTGTGGCAATGAACCTTGAGGAAAGCAATGTCGGCGTGATCCTGCTTAACAACGTTGACCGCGTGACCGAAAACATGACCGTGCGCCGTACTGGTGAGATCGCCTCAATCCCCGTAGGCGAAGGACTGCTGGGCCGCGTAATAAATGTACTGGGTGAGCCTATCGACGGCGCAGGCCCTATCTCGGGCGAACTGCTCCGCATGCCGCTTGAGCGCAAGGCTCCTGGTGTTATTTTCCGAAACAGCCATTGAGACTCTGGCCGCCGCCGGTATCAATTTCCACTCTCTGACAA
>CAZIPQ010000155.1:0-3555 GCA_964541165.1 uncultured Muribaculum sp. | reverse complement strand
TCGATTACGCAGAGGAACCACGCCCAACCGATTACAAGGTAGAGTATCAATACCAAGATGCCCTTGGTGATGTGGGGAGCGCCGAATTTCTTCTCGATGATCACATTGCGGCCTTTCGGGCCAAGGGTTACCTTTACGGCGTCGGCAAGAGCGTCGACACCTTTTTTGAGCTCTTCACGAGCCTTGATATTGAATTTTATTTCTTTTGCCATATCTTGGTGATTTTTTATGAGTTCAATTATTCAGTTACGATAGCGAGAATGTCACTCTGACGCATTATCAACAGCTTTTCGCCGTCAACTTCGATCTCGGTACCGGCATACTTGCCAAACATTACTTCGTCATTTGCCTTTACTACCATCTCTTCGTCCTTGGTGCCGTTGCCTACGGCAAGCACTGTGCCACGAAGGGGTTTTTCTTTAGCTGAATCGGGGATGATGATGCCTGAAAGGGTACGTTCTTCGGCAGGAGTTGGCTTGATCAGCACTCTGTCGGCTAATGGTTTAATGTTCATAAGTCAATATTTTTATAATTAATTTTGGTTATTGTATCATTAATTTCATCTTTAAACAACACAGCACATACTGTGCCAAACGCATGCAATGACAGCCGAGGTGACAATTTGTCAACCCGCTGTCGTTGTTACGTGAGTACCTATATAACACGCGAGGCATCCTGCTGGTTCAGGATGCCTCGGTTTATGGATGATTGATGAAATACTACTTTTTGATATGAAGTGTGTGACCCATACGCTCCTGCTTGGTGCGCATGTAGCGCAGATTGTAGGGGTTGGGTGCAATCTCGATAGGTACGTTTTCGGTGATTTCAAGACCGTAGGCCTCTATGCCCACGCGCTTGACGGGATTGTTGGTCATGAGGCGCATTTTGGTTATGCCAAGCTCACGCAGGATTTCCGCACCTACGCCGTAATCGCGTTCATCGGCTTTGTGTCCAAGGTGCAGGTTGGCGTCGACGGTGTCAAGACCGCCCTCCTGAAGCTTGTAGGCCTTGATTTTTTCCATCAGGCCGATTCCACGGCCCTCCTGATTGAGATAGACGAGCGCACCGCGTCCCTCTTTGTCAATCATTTCAAGAGCCTTGTGAAGCTGGTCGCCGCAGTCGCAACGCTGTGATCCGAAGATGTCTCCTGTCATGCATGACGAGTGTACACGCACCAATGGCGGTTGGTCGCCTTCCGTGAGGTCGCCTTTTATCAGTGCCACGTGCTCAAGTCCGTTGCTTTTCTGGCGGAAAGGAATGAGTCGGAAATGTCCCCATTTGGTTGGCATATCGACCTCTACACCCTTCTCTACAAGAGCCTCATGCTGGAGACGCCATGCAATAAGATCGGCAATTGAGATGAGCTTGAGTCCCCATTCGTCGGCCATACGGCGCAGCTCTGGCAGACGTGCCATGGTGCCGTCGTCGTTCATTATCTCCATCAGTGCTGCGGCCGGCTGGAGCTCGGCGAGCCGGGCCAGATCTATGGCAGCTTCTGTGTGGCCGGCGCGGCTGAGCACGCCTTTGTCGCGGGCATAGAGCGGATTTACATGTCCTGGACGGCCGAATGTGGCGGGTGTTGATGCGGGATCGGCAAGTGCGCGGATTGTCGCAGCGCGGTCATGTGCGCTTACTCCGGTTGTGCAGCCTTCAAGTTTGTCGACAGTGACGGTGAAAGGGGTGCCGAGCACCGATGTGTTGTTATCGACCTGACGGTCAAGCTGCAGTTCCTTGCAGCGCGATGTAGTTATAGGGGCACACAGCACTCCGCGTGCATGCTTGAGCATGAAGTTGACCTGCTCGGGCGTAATCTTTTCAGCAGCCACGATAAGGTCGCCCTCGTTCTCGCGGTCTTCATCATCGACCACGATTACGAATTTACCTTCGCGGAAGTCTTCGATTGCCTCTTCTATAGAGTCAAGCTTTATTTTATCCATGATGTGTCAGTTGTTTATATCTTGAGTGTTAACCTCCAGCAGTGAAATAAGTTCATTGTCGGTGGTGATAATGTGTTGCAGTTCCTCTTTCAGATCCTTCTGGCTGCGGGTGCCGAGTATCCATAGAGGCAATCCGATCGGGAATATGATTATAAAAGCCCAGGCTACAGCCTTTACTCCCGTGGGATGATAGAACCACAGGCTGCGCATAATCGGTAACTCCATCAGCTTCAGTATGATGACGCGGCTCCGGTCATTTGACATGTAATCCACCATACGCTCCAGTTCGGCCCGGAGTGAGTGTAGACGACGCCGGTCGTAGCCGTGAAGCCAGTAGTCCGTGTAGCTCTGGCGGCCCGGATATGAGCTGATGAACTCGCGGCAGTGATCATTGAGCGTGCGGATCATATTGATGGCTTGATTGCGGTCAACATCCTCCATCACCACTTCCTTCATCTCGAGCTGACGGGTCTCTCCGCGTCCGAACAGCTTTCTGAAGAAGTTGGCGTAAGCATCGCTATTGAATACGGCCGAGTCATTGACAGCCTTGTATGTGAAAAATATGCCGAGCGGTAGTAAAACAAACGTTGACAGCCACATTCCCTGCCATATCGCCCAGTGGCCGTCACGGGCCATTTTATAGCCGGTGTTGTCGATAATATAATATATAATGAATAGAATTACCGAGATGACCAGCGGCATGCCGAGTCCGCCCTTGCGGATAATTGCTCCGAGAGGGGCGCCGATGAAGAAGAATACGAGACATGCTACCGACAGGGTGAATTTCTTTACCAGCTCGATGGCATGGCGTCGTATCGTCTTGCGGTCCTCGGTCATTGTCATGGCCTTGAACTCAAAGTCCTGACGGGCGTTTCGCGCTTTGCTCAGGGCCTGATTTATCACCGACTTGGCAAATGCGGGATTGTTGCCGTGAAACAGTGAGTCCAACGGCAATTTCGCGTTAAGGACAATCTCCGGATTGCGTATCTGTATGCTCTTACCGGTGGTGTCGGCCTCGTAGCGGTAATATGGCAGGCCGAAATACGGGTTTTGCTTTATGGCGCGCCCGTATACGTCGCCTACGCTGTCGACACGGGCATTGACTGAATCGATTGTTGCCTGAAGTTCGCTGATATTCTTGCCTACATACTGATTGCGCATACCGCTCTCGTCCATACGGTTGAAGTTAGCGTCAAACTTTATCAGCACCTCCTTGGTGTCGAATGTCTCGCGGCGATAGGGGACATTATTGGTCGATATCGAGCCCTGCTCGCGCAGATTCTCAAATTGCTCACCCTGCCACAGATTGAGGAACAGATGGCTGCGGTCCTCACTCATGCTCATTTTGCCAGAGTCGGCATATATTATCGTGGCATTGTCGGCTCCTTTGCTAACATTATATATAAGGAGGTTGTAGAGCATGCCGTTGTCGGGGTTCTTCTTCTCTACAAAGAGGTTGAAGCCGGGTATCTGGTCGTAGAACACCCCTTCCGGAATATCAAGCTCAGGTGACTTCTGACGCATCGAATAGAGCAGCGTCCACATCTTGGTCTGAGCCACCGGAAGCACATTGTTCTGGAAAAAGAAAGCTCCGATAGCGACGAAAGCCATAAGTACG
>CAZIPQ010000154.1:0-3791 GCA_964541165.1 uncultured Muribaculum sp. | reverse complement strand
GTCCTTTCCGTCGGTGAGCACGAATACCGAACACTCGATGCCCGAAAGGAACTCTTCGATAACGACTGTGGCTGACGAAGCGCCGAACATGCCTGAGAGCATCTCTTTCAGGGCTGCCTTGGCTTCATCGAGCGAGTCGATGATGAGCACACCCTTGCCTGCGGCAAGACCATCGGCCTTGAGTACATACGGCGGCTTGAGCTCTTCGAGGAAGCGGTAGCCGTCCTCGATGGTGTCGGCGTTGAAGCTGCGGTAGCGGGCGGTAGGGATGTTGTGACGCATCATGAACTGCTTGGCAAAGTCCTTGCTGCCCTCAAGGGCGGCACCGGCCTTTGACGGGCCTACGACTTTTACTCCGCGCTCGGCAAAGTAGTCATACAGACCCTGCACCAGCGGATCCTCGTTGCCGGCCACGATGGCGTCGATGGCGTTGTCGGCAACAAAACGCTCGATGGCCTCGAAGTCGGTAGGCTTCAGGTCGACATTTGTGCCGTAGGCACCGGTACCTCCGTTACCCGGAGCTATATATAATTTACCGAGTCGCGGACTCTGGCTCATTTTCCATGCTAAGGCTGATTCGCGGCCGCCTGAACCGAGCAGCAGTATGTTCACTTTATTCATTGCTTATGAGGTGTGATGTGATTAATCGTTATTGTCATTTTTTGACTCGTCATTGGCCGAGTTGCCTGTGCGCCAGCCTCTGCGGTGCATGGTGGGAGGCAAGGTCGGCTTGCGGCCTATGATGCCTTTGAGGGCTGCCTCGTTGCGGCGCATTGCCAGCGGATTGTCCTCGTTGCGCTCTATATCGGGCTTCTGCTCGGGACGTGGCTTGCGGTTGCCGTAGGGGCGCTGTTTGTAGCGCTCTTCGAGCGGACTGCGGCGTTTTGCCTCGGCAGGCTTGTTGTCGCGCTGACGGTCATTGAATTTGCCACGGGGAGCATTTGAGTCGCGGTGTTGTCCCTCCTTGCCGCCGAGTCCCTGGCGGCGTGCCTCGCGGCGCCATTCCGAGTCGGTAAGGCGGCGCTCGCTTTTGCGGCGGGTTTCGGTGCGCTTGTTGAGCGCGTTGCCATCTTTGCGGAATGACTTGTAGTCGCCCTCAAAAGTCTCGTATTCACGGAGTTCGCAGGGGAGCGCGCCGTTGAGTACCGCAATCTTGACCGACGGGGTCAGGCCTATGCGGTTGAAGTATTCGTCGCGGTAACCGATGATCCATGAGTGATAGCCCTTGAACACGCGCTTCAGCTTGGTGCCGATAAGCGAGTAGAGACCCTCCATGTCGTCGGTGGATATGCGCTCTCCGTAAGGGGGATTGGTCACAAGCACACCGGCCGGTTGCGGCGCGGTCTCCCACTGGGAGAGAGGCTTTATCTTCAGGTCGATGAATTTGGCCACACCGGCCTGCTTGGCGTTTTTCTCGGCTATGGATATGGCTTTGGGCGATATGTCGGCGCCTATGATGGGCACGCGTATGTCGCGTTCGCCCGAGTCATCGTTATAGATGCTCTCAAACAGCTCCTCGTCAAAGTCGTTCCAGTGCTCGAAGGCAAAGTTGCGGCGGTAGATGCCGGGATGTATGTTGGCAGCGATGAGGGCGGCCTCGATCACGAATGTACCTGAGCCACACATCGGGTCGACAAACGGGGTGTCACCCTTCCAGCCGCTCATCATGATGATGCCGGCCGCGAGGACTTCGTTGATAGGAGCTTCGGTCTGAGCCACTTTATAGCCGCGCTTGTGGAGCGATTCGCCCGACGAATCGAGTGACAGGGTCACGCGGTTGTCGTCGATATGCACGTTGATCATCACGTCGGCATCCTGAAGCCTTACACCGGGACGCTTGTCGGCGCCGAAGCGGTCTTTGAAGTAATCGACGATGCCGTCTTTGACGCGGTAGGTGACAAAGCGTGAGTTGGTGAATATATCTGAGTTGACCACCGGATCGACCGAGAATGTGCTGTCGACACCCATAAGGCGCGTCCAATCAAATTCTTTGGTCATCTCGTAGAGGGTATCGGGGTCATCGGCCGTAAACTTTACGATAGGCTTGAGAATGCGCAGTGCTGTGCGGCAACACAGGTTGGCGCGGTACATCACTTCCTTATCGCCTTCAAACGACACCATCCGCCGCCCGGGCACCACATTCTGGGCGCCGATGCCGCGCAGTTCTTCGGCCAGTATATCTTCCAGACCCTGAAGAGTTTTGGCCACCATTTCGTAAGTTTCGGTTTTCATTGCTGCTTGAATGTAATATATTTCAGGCTATTGTTGTAATTGCTGGGTACTCTACGGTATTTTAAGTTGCAAAATTACTAAAAAACTTTGGCAATTACAATAAAAGCGCCGGCCTCTCATCGCGGCCCGATCCACTGCATCAAGAGGATTATCTGATCCAAATCTCAATACCCCGATGCAGAAAAGAGTACGGTTTTTGTTCAGTTTTCAATTTCTGAACAAAAACCGTACGAATTTAGAAGTATCTGGCAGCATTAAGGGGCGCCTACTATTTTGAAGCCTCTTAATAAAGGTCGGGCGTGAGTGACGATGACTGTAAGTATTTAGTCCTCAATGTTCTCAAGACCTGAAGTGGGGGTTACGCCGTAGCCGTTGTCACCGTATTCGTCAGGATTTAGGAGCGTAGAAAGGAAATCTGACGAAACGGGACGGTTGTACATGTAAGGCTTGAAAGCCTTAGCTGCGCGGGGATTGTGCTTGGCAAGGCGAGTCTCAAATGCGTTGTGGCGTTTGAGCAGGGCCCAGCGGGCGTACTCACCGCAGAGTTCACGTGCATATTCGTCAAAGATGTCATCCTCGGTGGCGGTAGAGAGTTTCCATGTACTTTCTGGAGCCCCTGGACGTACGGCACGCTGACGCAGGACGTTGAGGTAGCCGGCGGCTTTCTGGTCGTTGCCGAGCATCTGCTCGGCCTCAGCTGCGAGAAGGTAAACCTCTGCCATACGCATGATGAACATGTCGCCTGATTTCTGCTGGAGATTGGTGTTGAAGCATCCGTTGAATGACCAGTTGTATTTAGCCAACGAGGGGCATACGCCGGCTGAAATTTGGCCGTTACCGATATTCGGAGCATATGTGGCTGACGAACCGTTGGCTACATTACCATAGACAATCTTTGTGGTGGGGTCATATAGGTCGCTGAGCACTATGGTCATGTAGCGACGTGATGCGAGATCTTCAGCTGACGGACGATCGTGGACGAATACTGTGTTCACGCGGTTATCATCGTTGGCAACCGGATAGGGCATTGCATAAGCCTTGGTGGCACCGAAATATCCTGGTTGGCCGATTTCGCTGCTCGATGAGGGAATGGAGAGCAGTTTGGATGCATCGCCTGAAGTCTCCCCCTTAGGCCATATCTTGGCGGGATACTGGTTGCCGCCGTATTTGCTTGCGGTTCCGTCGCAATCAGCGAGTGGATAGATGATCTCGCCTGCATGTGACGTGTCTATACCATATTGCTCGCACAAGTTGTAGGTTAATACGCGCTGACCGGTATTGTATGCGGCCCAACCGCACTGAACCATAGAGTAGTCGCCGTAAGCATAGATAAATGAGTATTCCCAACGACGGTCCCACTCAGGATTGAAACAGTACATCAGGTAGTAGCTCGGCATCCATACCTGTGCGTTGTAGCGGCCGTAGAAGTAGCACTGACCGTTCTTCGTGGGATTGTGCTTGAACAGGTCGGTGTGCAGGCCGCCGCATGTGTAAGCGAGAAGTTTGTTGGTACCTTTGTAGGGTGATGTGGATTCCTTCTCACTGTTGGCATCGGCGCC
>CAZIPQ010000153.1:0-3792 GCA_964541165.1 uncultured Muribaculum sp. | reverse complement strand
GACGCCATATCGATTTTTGCGCGCAGCACGTAGGTACCTTCGTCAAACTCACCCTCGTTCATGCGACGGAACAGGTCGAGGTTTTCCTCAATGGGACGGTCGCGGTAAGGACTGTTTTCGCCGGGCTGGGTAGGAGTGCCTTTCTGACGGGCAATCTCTTCCGAAGTCTGGTGATCAACATAGGCCTTACCCTCCTTTATGAGTCGGATGGCAAGGTCATAAAGCTGGGGGAAATAGTCGCTGGCATAGTACTCGCGGTCACCCCAGTCAAAACCGAGCCAGTGTATATCTTCACGAATGGAGTCGACGTATTCAACATCCTCCTTGGTGGGATTTGTGTCATCGAAACGCAGATTGCAGGTACCGCCAAATTTTTCGGCTACACCGAAGTCCATGCAGATGGCCTTGGCGTGACCGATGTGCAGATACCCGTTGGGTTCAGGCGGGAAACGCGTGTTAAGACGTCCTCCGTTCTTACCGGCCGCGAGATCATCGGCCACAATCTGCTCGACGAAATTCAATCCGCCTTTCTCTTCATTCAGGTTTTCGTTATTTTCCACCATTGTGATAATAGATAGATGTGATAATTAAAATACAAAATTAGTTATTATCTTTGTAACACGATAACAATTGGGCAAAAAATCGTGTTTTAATGCCATGAATATGGGTAAGCGGCCGCATATATTTTTACGTCTCCGGAAGCGTTTCAGCCGTAGTACACGTTCGTGGGAACGGGTACTGCTCCATTATACGGGTACGATACGTACCTGTTCGCAGATACTTGCCGGTCTCGCTTTCGTGGCGTCAGTGGCTTGCATACTGCTTATTACCGCCTATACGGGCTATGACCATGAAGCATTGCGCACCCGCAGCTTCATGCATTATTTCCATATCATTCAGGGTGTTTTTGCCGCCAATATTCTCCTTAATCTTGTTTTCAATTTCCGTGAGACATGGCGGGAGACCCGCGTCATAAAGTGGATAGTGGATATCGGCGTGCTGCTGACGTTGTTGCCGCTTCTTTATCCACGACCCGACAATCCCTGGATTCACTGGCTTGCCACGGTGCTTTACAGCAACCGTTTTCTGCTGATAATGCTGGTCGCCTATTCAATCGTCGATGTCAGTTACGGGGCAATGTATGTGCTCGGCAAGCGCACTAATCCCTCTCTGATCCTGTCGGTCAGCTTCCTGTTTTTCATTTTCATCGGGGCCTTTTTGCTGATGATGCCCAAGTGTACCTATCACGGGCTCCCTTTTGTTGATGCCCTGTTTGTGTCGACAAGTGCCGTGTGTATAACGGGATTGACCACTGTTGACATTCCCTCGACTTTCACTCCTCTCGGCCTGTTGGTGCTCAGTGTGCTCATCCAGACCGGCGGACTTGGAGTGATGACATTCACCAGCTTTTTCGCGTTGTTTTTCAGCGGCAATACCTCGGTCTACAGTCAGCTGATGGTCAAGGATATGATCTATACAAAGTCGATCAACGCATTGTTGCCGACGCTGCTCTATATTCTCGGCTTCACCCTTGTAGTAGAGGTGATCGGTGCTGTGTTTATATGGCTGTCGATATATAATGTACTTGATATGTCACTGCATGACCAGCTGATATTCGCGGCATTTCACTCCTTGTCGGCATTCTGTAACGCCGGTTTCAGCAATCTGCCGGGAGGAATGGCAAATCCGGCGTTGATGAATTCCAATCAGTCAGTTTACATTGTCATAAGCATCATCGTCATGGCCGGATCAATCGGATTTCCGGTACTGGTCAATTTTAAGGACGCGATAGGTGAGTATATCCGCCGAATATGGGGGCATCTCAGGGGGCGTCGCCGTTTCGGTGCCGTAGTGCATGTCTATAATCTTAATACGAAGGTATCCATCGTCACCACGATGATTATATTTGCCGTCAGCGCCACGCTGTTTTTCATTCTGGAAAGCAATAACTCGATGGCAGGCTTCAGTCTCGGCGACCGGGTGGCGCAGTCGGTATTCAATGCCACGACTCCGCGAAGCTCAGGCTTCGTATCGGTCAATCCGGCGTCATTCCTTAACGTGACGTTACTGATGGTGATGTTCCTGATGTGGATCGGCGGTGCGTCGCAGTCGACAGCCGGTGGTATCAAGGTTAACACCTTCGCAGCCATTTTGATAAATCTCCGTGCGATAGTCCTCGGACGTGAGCGCGTCACGGCTTATAAGCGGACTGTCTCCATCGGTTCAGTCAGACGCGCGAATGCAGTGGTCACACTGTCGATTTTGTCATACGTGACGTTGTCGGCAGTCATGCTTTTGCTTGAGCCACATCTGCCGGTAAAAAGTGTGCTGTTTGAAACCTTGTCGGCTCTCTTCACCGTTGGATCGTCGCTCGGCATAACCTCTCAGCTTAGCACTGCCGCCAAGGTAGTGCTGGCCGGCGCTATGTTCCTGGGTCGTGTTGGCATCATATCGCTGCTTATCGGCGTGACCGGAGACCGACACGGCTATCCTGTGAAATATCCAACTGATAATATAATCATTAACTAAATCCCAATATGCGTTATCTTATAATCGGACTCGGTATTTATGGCTCTAACCTCGCCACTGACCTTACTGCTATGGGACATGAGGTGATAGGCGCCGACCGTGATGCTACGCTGGTCGAGATGCTGAAGGACAAGATTTCCACGGCATATATAATAGATTCTACCGAAGAGGCCGCCCTGTCGGTGCTTCCGCTGAAAACCGTCGATCTCGTGATAGTGACAATCGGTGAAAACTTCGGCGCCAGCATAAAGACTGTAGCGTTGCTGCGCAAGCTTGGTGTCAGCCGCATCTATGCACGCGCGGTCGATGAGATTCACGAGACGATATTGCGGGGATTTCAGGTAGAAAGGATCCTTACGCCTGAGCAGCGTGCCGCACGTGAACTTACGCGTGAGCTTGAGCTTGACTATCGGGTTGACTCAATGCGTATTGATGATGAGCGTTACGTGCTGCGTTTCAAAGTGCCGGAATACTACGTCGGGATGACGCTTGCCGATATAGCTCCTGACAAGGATTTCGGAGTACGCCCTGTGGCGGTGTCTCGTCCGACACCGCAGAAAAATTTTCTGGGTCTGACTGAAAATGTCCTCCAGATGATAAAAGACCCCGCTCCTGACATGAAACTTCAGGAGGGGGATGTCCTTACGGTGATCGCCACGCAGCGGGGATTCCGCAACATGGCGCGTAATATCAATTAATACTCGTAATCGACGCAGGCACGGGCTGCTTTCAGCGGAGCGATTATCGAGGCCGCCGCTACGTGGTCGGGATGCTTGGCGTAGACAGCGACATCATCCATTGTGGGGACGATGGCTGTAAGCACTACATCCCAGTCCTCGGCCGGATTGGCATTAATGCCGACTTCCATTGACTGGAGTACATCGATTGTTGCCGGGAGGGCAAGCAACGCCTCTTTGAAGCGCAGTGATGCTTCACGGCGCTGCTCGGGAGTGCCGTTGAGCTTGAATGTTACGATATGTTTTACCATGAGTGTAAACGGGATTTATTTAGCGTAAAGTTTTTCGCGCAGGGCAGCCACTCGCTCGTCGGTGATATAGTCGTCATAGTCCATCATCTTGTCGATAATACCATTGGGTGTCAGCTCTATGATACGGTTGGCCACGGTCTGGATAAATTCGTGGTCATGTGACGCGAACAGCAGATTGCCCTTGAAGTTCTGAAGCGTATTGTTGAACGCCTGGATCGATTCCAGATCAAGGTGATTGGTGGGGGAGTCGAGAATGAGCGTGTTGGCATCGGTCA
>CAZIPQ010000152.1:0-3823 GCA_964541165.1 uncultured Muribaculum sp. | reverse complement strand
TGCTCCTACGTCAGTTTAGCAAACTGGTGGTTTCAGCCACTCACCCACCCCTCCTTTTGCGGGGTCATCTCTGACTTAGCGGTGCAAAGTTAGACAGAATATTTCAATCCGCCAAATCTTTTAACGATGTTTTTACTCGCTCAGGATAAAAAATTCGATTTCTAACCTCTATCAGCCGGGGTTCAGCCCACTCCAATAAGGAGCCGGAAGTAGTAAGAGTCTGACGGCTTATTGATGTGGTGTCACGCGCCACTCCTATATTATATCGGCCGAATATCTCTTCGGCAGCTTCATCAAACGCCTTAGCATGCATCGACCACTGCGGATCATCGCAATCTTCCGGCACAGTCAGTCGGAAATTATGCTCCGTATCACCCGGGATGGTAAATACCGGCCTGTAGACAGCGCGCTGTACGACAGCCTTGCCATCATCGTCGCGCGTCAGCGTCACCTTTACCATTATGCCTCCGCGGGTGTCGCGCGTCATCATATTGGAGATAAAATTTCCGAGGGAATACACTACCAGGACATTACGCCCGTCAGCTCTTTTACGCATCTCAATCGGCTGTATCACGTGAGGATGGGAGCCTATTATCAGGTCAACGCCCTCATCCACCAGATAATCAGCCAATGACTTCTGAGCGGCGTTCGGCAGGAGCTTGTATTCATCGCCCCAATGCATGCAGGCCACAATCAGCTCGGCACCGGCTTTGCGGGTACTGACAATATCCTTGTGTATTTTTTCGCGGTCAATATAGTCCACTACTCCATCGCCGCGGGCCACTATCCCGTTCGTACCGTAAGTATAATTGATAAATCCGAGCTTTATACCGCCAACCTCTTTAATATATGGTATCACCGAATCACGCTCAGCCTGATTTCGGTATGTGCCTATATGGTCTACATTAATATTATCAAGATGGTCAAGCGTCTTCAACAAGCCCGGTGTGTTACGGTCAAGCGTGTGGTTATTGGCGGTCAGCATCATGTCAAACCCGGCATCGGCAAGCGCCACGGCATATTCACCTGGAGCGCTGAAACACGGATAACCCGTATAGGGCTTGCCACCGAGAGGCACTTCAAGATTTACCACCGCATAGTCAGCCTTACTGATATATGGGCGCAGAAGTTCAAAGCACTCCGAATAGTCATGACTACCATCCGTCCGTGCAGCGGCCTTCAGCTGAGCCGCATGCTGCATGGCATCACCGGCAAATAAAAGTTCAACCTCGGACCGCCCGTTAAAGAGCGATCCGAGGGTAAAAAGCAATATCAGCAGTGCATGCATTTTCTATCAGTAGATGGCATGCTGACCTGCCAGAAGAGTATTTTTCATCAGCGAGCAGATAGTCATAGGCCCTACTCCGCCCGGCACCGGGGTGATGTAAGAGCACTTGGGAGCAACCTCGGCAAAGTCCACGTCACCACTCAGGCGGAAACCGCTCTTGCGCGATGCATCGGGTACACGTGTAGTGCCTACGTCGATGATCACCGCTCCATCCTTTACCATATCTGCGGTTACAAATCCGGGCTTACCGAGCGCGGCTATTATGATGTCGGCCTCACGGCATATATCCTTTATGTCACGTGTCGCACTGTGGCACACTGTCACCGTGGCATCGCCCGGCTGATGCTTCTGCATCATCAGCGTAGCCACCGGCTTACCTACTATATTGCTGCGGCCGAGCACAACACAGCGCTTGCCTTTGGTGTCGATGTCATAACGGGCCAGCAGTTCAAGTATTCCGGCCGGAGTAGCCGAAACAAAGCATGGCAGTCCTATCGACATGCGGCCCACATTGACCGGATGGAAACCATCCACATCCTTGCGGTAATCGATAGCCTCGATTATCTTCTGCTCCGAAATATGGCGCGGCAATGGCAATTGCACGATAAATCCGTCCACATCAGCATCTTTATTCAGTCGGTCAATCGCATCGAGAAGCTCCTGCTCGGTCACATCATCTTCATAACGTATCAGCGTGGACTTAAATCCGCACTGATCGCATGAACGCACCTTATTGGCTACGTATGTTTCGCTGCCACCGTCATGGCCCACGAGTATAGCGGCAAGATGCGGACGCTTCTTGCCTTCGGCAACCATCTTCTCAACTTCAGCCGCAATCTCGGCCTTGATGGTATCAGCAACTTTTTTTCCGTCGATGAGAGTCATTGATTCTATATTTATGAGTTGGTTAAAAAGCAACAAGCGCACCGGCAGATATTGACTGTCGATGCGCTATAATGAGTCTGGTTATCGCAATAACACGTATTACTTACGGGCGATTGAATCGCTCACTGTAAGGCGAGCACGACCCTTTGCGCGACGGCGGGCAAGCACCTTACGGCCATCAGGGGTAGACATGCGCTCACGGAAACCGTGCTTGTTAACTCTTTTTCTGTTAGAGGGCTGAAACGTTCTTTTCATCGTCTTATTATGTTTTGTTTTTGTTGTCAGGGTGCTAAAAGCGAGTGCAAAAGTACGTAATATATTTGATTTTTGCAACATCCACTTGCTTTTTCTGCAAAAATTAAGCTAACTTTGTGCATTATGAACGCTGGAATTGACATAATTACCAAATATTTCAAGCTGACCGATGTACAACGGTCCCGGTTTGAAAGTCTCGGCACTCTTTATCCCGAGTGGAATGACAAGATTAACGTAATATCACGCAAAGATATCGACAATCTTTACGTGAATCATATACTGCACTCTCTTGCGATTGCCAAGTTTATAACTCCGGTCGACGGCACGACATTTCTCGACATGGGTACCGGTGGCGGCTTCCCGGGTATTCCGCTTGCCATCCTGTGGCCTCAGTGCCGTCTGCATCTGATTGACCGTATAGGCAAGAAGATCCGTGTGGCCGAGGATATCGCCACACGGATCGGGCTGGACAACGTGACTTTCCAGCACGGAGATATCGGCGAGTGCCGCGAACGCTACGATTTTGTAGTAAGCCGGGCTGTAATGCGTCTTGACGAACTCGTACCTCTCATCAAGAAAAATATCGCCCGTCAGTCACGCAACGGTTATCCTAACGGACTGATCTGTCTCAAAGGCGGTGATCTTACTTCGGAGATCAATGGTGTTAAGTATCCGGTTATCGAAGAGCCGCTGAGCCGGTATTTTGACGAGGAGTATTTTGATACGAAAAAACTTATTTACGTACAGATTTAAAGCTATGCTTAAGATACACACCCTACCCTTCAACATGTTTGGAGTCAACACCTATATCCTCTGGAACTCCGACACCAACGATGCCGCGATCATTGACCCCGGTATGTGCAACACGCGTGAGCGTGACACACTCGACTCTTTCATCACCGGCCACGGCCTGCATGTGAAGCAGCTTATCAATACTCACATGCACGTCGATCACATATTCGGTGACCTATATATTAAGGAGAAATACGGCACTCCGGTACAGGCTTCGCAGCTTGATGCTTTCTTAGGCGACAAGGCAGCCATGCAGTGCCGTATGTTCGGACTCCCCGGCGACATGGCTTCAGTCGGCATCGATGTCGAGCTTACCGATGGCATGACCATGACTCTTTGCGGCATGGAAGCACATATCCTTGCCGTTCCGGGCCATTCTCCCGGTAGCATCGTAATATACATTCCGGAGGCTAAAGCCGCATTTACCGGTGACGTGCTTTTCCAGGGCAGCATAGGACGCACCGATCTGGTAGCCGGAAATCATCGCCAGCTGATCGACGGCATCAATACCAAACTGATGACTCTCCCCGACGACACCGTCGTATATCCCGGCCACGGCTCACCGACAACTATCGGCGCCGAAAAACGCTCCAACCCCTACAT
>CAZIPQ010000151.1:0-3837 GCA_964541165.1 uncultured Muribaculum sp. | reverse complement strand
TTTTGATGAACAATTTGTGACATAGACATAAAGCAACACAAAAGGTAAAAGGGAGGAATTGTGTGTAAAACTTTACAGGCGACAGGGTTGTTAGTTAAATAGTCAACATTTTGCCCTTGTTATGTTACCACAATCAATAAAGTCAATAGTCGATCGTTATGTGCCGCAGATCAACCGCGCATTTTTTATAGCGGCGATCGTCGGTATATCGGCCGGAGTGGCTGCGTCGGTGCTTAAATGGCTTATCGGCACCATCTCACGGTTGATGACATCAGGCCTGATAGCCGATCAGCCCAACTGGCAGTTGCTCGTGTGGCCGTTGCTCGGTATCGTATTGACAGGTATATTTGTAAGATATATAGCCAGGGTGCCGCTGTCGCACGGATCAGCCCGTGTGGCCGCACATATAAAGAATAATGATTTCAGATTGCCGGGACGTCTTACCGTGGCACCGATGATCGGTGCTTCGATAACTCTGGGTTTCGGAGGAACAGCCGGCTCGGAGGGCCCTATCGCCTATACGGGAGCTGCTCTCGGCAGCAATATAGGCAGGATATGCGGGGTGTCGCCGCAACTGCTGCGCACACTTGTTGGTTGTGGCGCGGCTGCCGGTATTGCCGGTATATACAAGGCTCCGGTAGGAGGTATGCTCTACACGCTTGAGGTGCTCGGCATGGAGCTTACCACAATGTCGGTGATGCTGCTTGTTGTCACCTGTCTTACCGCCGGGCTCATGGCCTTCATATTGTCAGACATGACTCTTGACATGACATTCAGTCATGCGATGCCTTTCGAGATGTCGACTATCCCCTGGATCATCCTGCTTGGTCTGGGCTGCGGTATATACTCTGCCTATTATGCCGGGATAATGAACCGTCTTGCCGCATGGCTCGACGGCATGAGCAATCAATGGGTAAAAAATCTGATTGCCGGAGCGACACTCGCGCTTGCGGTATTCGCATTCCCCGCTCTGTATGGCGAGGGTTACGGTGTGATCGGGCAGGTGCTTGACGGCAATACATCGGCACTTATAAAAGGTAGCTTCTGGTGGGGTGAGGCTGACAGCGGACTGTCGCTGATGCTGGTATTGTTCGGCATTGTGCTTGTGAAAAGCGTAGCTACCACGATGACCAATACCGGCGGTGGTGTGGCCGGTAACTTTGCCCCGACGTTGTTTGCCGGATGTATGGCCGGCTTCCTGATTGTTTCCGGATTGAACAGCATGGCCGGAGGAACGCTTCCTGCCGGTAACTTTGCCCTCTATGGAATGGCGGCCGTGATGGCTGGTGTGATAAGGGCTCCGTTCATGTCGATATTTCTGGTTGCCGAGATGACGGGCTGCTATCAGCTGCTGCTGCCGATAACCGTTGCGTCACTTACCAGTTACTGTGTCCGTCGTCTGGCTGACCGCTTTGTCGACTGATCAACAGTTGATCACAGTTGTGTAAGTTGTGACCGGTAGCGTGCCGGCGGCATGCCGGTGACACTCTGGAATGCGGAGTAGAATGTTGATAAGGAGTTGAACCCGACAGCATTGGCGATGACCTTTAAAGGTAGATTCTGCTTCATATCGCTGATAAGCGCAATAGCCTCATGGATGCGGTAGTCGCTTACGAGCTGGGTAAAAGTCTTGCCTGTCGACTCGTTGATAGCTTTTGATAGATAGGTTCGGTTGGTACCGAGCATGTCGGCTACCTGGTTGATCGTGATACCTGGATCGGTAAAAATCTTGCGTTCCATCATTAGTTCCGAAAAGCGGTTGATCAGGTCATCATTTTTTGCCGGATCGGCGGGAGCGATGGCCGGTTCGACGGCGTTTTGCTGACTTGATGTGGTTGCCGCTTCAAGCTGTTCGCGCAACAGACGTTCGCGGTTGATGTAGTTGCGGTTCTGGGCCACGATGGCACGGTAAAGCCGGTTTTTCTTTCGATATGAAATGTACAGCAGCGTCATGGTCACGATGACCACGATGAGGATGCTGACTATTATTATCGTACGGTTGCGCCAGCTGAGCAGCTCGATGCGTTGCTCGTCGATACGGCGCTCATTTTCATATATCTCGTGCTTGATGCGCTGTTCCTGAAGTGTGCGCTCCCGGTCTATCCTCAGTGCGCTGTCCTGATATTCGATATAGTGGCGTAGGTATTCGAGCGCTTCAGCGGCTTGCCGGTTTCGGAATAACACTCGGCTATCTCCTTATAGAAATCCCCGATGTGTATTTCCGCGCTCTTGTCCGCGACATGTTGAAGGCCGTTCTTAAGCGCCTCAATCGCCTCGTCGTTCTTACCCATCATGCGTAAAATCTGTGCTTGCAGCAGCCATATACGGTTGACGGTGGCGTTAGGTGAGTCATCAAGATAGGGGAACGCCTGATGTACAAGTCCGAGCGCTACCTTCAATTCACCGATCTGAGTCTGATGACGCGCCGTGAGCACAAGCAGGTCGGCCGGATTGTTATATCCGCTCTTCTCATAATAATCCCAAGCCTGGTCAATCAGAGCTTTCGCTTCCTCCGATTCTCCAATCATGAGGTACTGATCAGCAAGGTTCATGGCGGTAAACATCCTGACAATGGCATTGTCGGTGCGTGAGGCATAATCATTGGCCTGGAGGGCAAACTGCAGTCCTGCCGGATCCTTGCGTATGCGGTAACACTCGGCAATGTCGCTAAGGTGGACGGCTATACTGATCGTTGAATTGAGCGAACGAGCCTCTTCAAGAGCCTTGAAATAGTAGTCGAGTGAAGAGTACGCGTCATTTCGGGAATTCAGGGCATATCCTCCGAGGCCGCTGTAGATTGACATAAGCGCTCGGTGATCACCTAAATGTTCCGCAATGCCACGGGCCGTCTCAAGATGCTGAAACGCCTCTATGGGATCACTGGATTCTGCCGATACCTGACCGAGTATAATGTGGCCGTTAAGGGTGGCGGTAGTGCTTTCAATTCCGCCGCGCTGACCTATCTGAAGAAGATGCTGTCCTATCTCCCTTGAGCGGGCCAGATCACCTTTCCAGATGTATTGTGCGGACAGACGTGTGAGTAGCTTGACATTCTCAGGATCGTCAGCGAGTTGCCGCAAAAGGGTGTCGATGACTTCCTGATGGGTAGTGTCGGCTGCGCATGACGCTGCCGGGCGTATAATTCCCGACAGCGTCATGAGTATAATTATAATGAAATAGTGCAGCCTACCTGTCATGATATCAATGACGGGTTGAGTATTCGCGTGAGTAGCGGAGCATCTGCGGAATGTAGTCCTCGTCGTAGCTTATGGTCACGTCGGTTACATTGCCGTCGGCATCCTTAACGAGGGTATAGCGCGGGTTGACAAATCCCTTGTAAGGAGCGATGTCAAGTTTTGCATAGCGGGTCAGCACCTCGTTGTGCAGTTCGGGATTAACCTTAACGGCATAGGTCTCGACCATATTGCGTGCGGCCTCGTAGTCGCCTTCGCTGGTAATGCGCTGGATCTCGGTAAGAAGCTCGCCGAAGAGTTCGCGCAGACGCTTGTAGTCGTTGATCTGGATGTAGGTCTTGCCATCGCGGTTTATGAGCTCGATCACGTTGTCGGGACGGCCTTTTTCATAAACCCATTCGGCGATGAGTTTGCGGTTGCGCATGTGGGCTTCCTCAACATCCTTGCCCGGTTCGATGCGCATGAGCTGAGTCATCATGCCGTTGAGGATGTACTGATAATATTCAGCCTTATAGGCGTCGGCATTGTCGAGCAGACCGAGCTCGATCAGTTTGGGATCACCGAGATAGTAGAGGGCGAAGAGGTCGGCAGCACGGAACGAACGGAATTGGCACGGAAGGGTCGGGCCATAGTAAGGGGGAGT
>CAZIPQ010000150.1:0-4118 GCA_964541165.1 uncultured Muribaculum sp. | reverse complement strand
CTGCGAGAGCTCGGTTTCGATCTTGCGGGCGAGGGATGCGTTGTCCTTGATGTAGCGGTAGAGGTCGACTACGGCTTTCAGTTCAGGACCGGCAGTGTCGGGCGACTTTACTGTGGCGAGCTCAGCGGCGATGCGGGTTGCCTCGGGCGTCTGGCGCTCGGCGTGCAGAGCCGAAGCATCGGCCGATGAAAACATCTGATAGCCGGCAACAAATGCAAAGGCGTCATCCATCAGCGCTGGCCACAGCGACATGTCGACACGCTGCTGCAGCGAGTCAAGGCAGAGCGCCAGGCGCTGCGAGCTCTTGATAAGGCCATGCACCGCGGGAGCATGCGAAAGGTCGGTCGGCAGTCCGCTCGGTTTATACAGATCGGTCATGTCGGCGAGGGTGAAGTCAGGGTTGTACTGATCATTGTCAGCGGTGCGCCGCGCTTCGGGAGTGGTCACGGCATAGCAGTAGGCCAGAAACTGATTGATATTGTGCATCACCGGAGGGATGCTCTTCTGCAGTTTCTCCTTTTCAGATGCCTCATGCACGAGACGCTGCTTCTCAAGCTCCGACTCAACGTCGATCTCCGACTTCATCGAGCCGACGGCGTTAAGGAAAAATCCGAGGAACAGCAAGCCGCACATCACCTCGACAGCCGTCACGGTCTGAGCCATGCCGTGGGCGGGCGTATAGTCGCCGAAACCGAGTGTCGTGATGGTCACGATGCTGTAATAGAGCCATGAACCGAAGTCGGTGCCGGCACCGTCAGGTATACGGAACTGACCGTCGGGCAACAGCCAGTAGATGACGGCAAACACAGGCACGAGGCAGATATAGAAACCGATCCAGACGATGGGCCGGATATTTGACACGACATGAAAGAAGTGCTTCAGCTTGGAGGACATTTTCGCATTCATAACGCAGTGGAATAAATTAATATATAGTATTCAACACACCGCATCGCCTGATTGTTGACACGGCCGGGATAGCAGCTTAACGAATTCATCTTTTTACTGCCCGGCATCTGTCAGTATGCTTTTTTGTTGATATTTTTGAGCGACAAACGCATAAACTATTACAGAATTATTATACCTTTGTGACATTAAAAATTCTTAATTACCCGAGGTAATGAACTATTCATTTTTTGACTTTTTAGCCCTCCTTGGCTCAGTGTGCCTGTTCCTTTACGGCATGAAGGTGATGAGCGAGGGACTGCAGAAAGCCGCCGGCGACCGTCTGCGCAACATTCTATCAGCAATGACCCGTAACCGCTTTACAGGCACCCTGACCGGTTTTGCAATCACGGCATTAATTCAGAGTTCGTCGGCATCGACGGTAATGGTTGTAAGCTTCGTGAACGCAGGTCTCATGACTCTCGGCCAGTCAATGGCGGTAATATTCGGTGCCAACGTCGGTACCACGTTCACGGCCTGGGTAATCGCTCTTTTCGGTTTCAAAGTCGACACATCGGTATTCGTACTGCCTATCATAGCGTGTGCCGTGCCGCTTCTATTCTTCAAAAAGAGCCGCACCAAGTCAATCGGCGAGTTCCTGATCGGCTTCTCGTTCCTGTTTATGGGTCTTAGCATGATCAGCGAGTATGTACCTGACCTTCAGAGCAATCCGGAGATGTTTGCCTTCCTCGAGCGCTATGCATCGATGGGCTATCTGTCAGTGCTCCTGTTCCTGCTCGTAGGTATTATCGTCACCGCCATCATCCAGTCATCGGCCGCCACATTCGCCATCGTGCTCATCATGTGTACAAAGGGCTGGATCACGTTCGACCTCGGATGTGCGGTGATCCTGGGTAGCAATATCGGTACGACCATCACACCGCTTCTCGCCTCTATGAGCGGTAACGTGGCCGCCAAGCGTACAGCCATGGGCCACCTGCTGTTCAACCTTCTCGGTATGGTCTGGGTACTGCTCGTTTTCACCCCCTTCGTGCGTCTCAATGTCGACCTTACCGAATGGCTCGGTCAGGGTGACCCCGAAAGCCTCTATACCTTTGTAAATAATCTTGAGGCAAACGATCCGGATGTCTACAACAGCCTGTTCAATAACTCCCTTCCTGTGAATCATCCCGTACTGGCCCAGATAGGCGCCATGCAGTTCAGCGTGTCATTCGGCATGTCGCTGTTCCACACGGTATTCAACCTCATCAACCTCGCCATCATGATATGGTTTACCGGCCTTTACGTGAAGATCGTGGAGAAGCTGATTCCCGCCAAGCACAAGGAGGACGAGGAGTTCCAGCTCAAGTTTATCTCCGGCGGTCTTATGAGTGCATCGGAGCTCAACATCACCCAGGCCGAGAAAGAGATCTACGTATATGGCCAGCGCGTGCAACGGATGATCGACATGGCCGAGCAGCTCGTGCACTCCAAGGAGGGCAGCGAGGAGTTCTCGCAAGTGTTCTCGCGGCTTGAGAAGTATGAGGAGATATCTGACCGCATGGAGATCGAGATCGCCCATTACCTCAACAAGATCGCCGAGGGTCGCCTGTCTAACGAAGGTAAGCTGCACATCGCGTCAATGCTCAATATCGTCAGCGAGATCGAGAGCATAGCCGACTGCTGCTTCGGTTGCGCCAAGATACTCCTGCGCAAACAGGAAAACGATGTTTCATTCAATGAAAGCATCATGAAGAATATCGACACGATGTTCTCTTACGTGAAGGAAGCCATGGTCAACATGCTCACCCTCCTTTCCGACATGGAGAACGCCCGCAACGTCGACATCATCACCTCTTACAACAAAGAGCGTGAGATCAACAACCTGCGCAACCAGCTCCGCAACAACAACGTCGAAAACATCAACAACCAGCTCTATCCCTACCAGTCAGGTATCTATTATATGGATATCATAAATGACCTTGAAAAGATGGGTGACTACATAATTAATGTAGTTGACACGGTGCGCGATCAGTTCCGCAAACAACGCGCCTGACCCCGCTGACGGCACCCCGTCACAGCGGCCAGACGACTTGTAACAAATGTCTTACAACATCATTACATTATAGTAAAAGTGCTACAATTTAGTTACTAAATTCGTAGCACTTTATTGTATAATTCTATATTTGCATAAGAAATTTTCCACGCACTGATTTTCGTTTTAATTTAATTAGTTAGGCAACTTTTGTTATGAAACCCGCATCTAATAACTCAAAAGCGAGCAATAAGGTCCTTATTGCAGACTCTGACAGATTGGCATGTGAGCTCATGCAATTTAATCTGGAGGAGCATGGCTACAACGTCGACACCGTGCGCGACGTTGATATGGCGTATGACAAAAAATTGACCGACTACTGCCTTTTTATTATTGACGCAACAATGGATAATCTGGCAGGAACACGCCTTGCCCATTACCTGAAACAAAATACGGCTACAGCCAATATCCCGCTTATATTCTGCTCGGCCCGCGACCGCGAGCATGATGTCATCGGCGCCCTCGATTCGGGTGCTGACGATTACCTTCTTAAGCCATTTGCCGTGCGCGAGATGATGGCACGCATCAACGCCATCATGCGTCGCTACATGCGCAACCGTCCCGCCTGATGCTGCCGGCTTGTCACATATCCGCCCGACTTGAAGCCGGCTGTGACGAGGCAGGCCGCGGATGTCTGGCCGGTCCCGTCTTTGCAGCTGCCGTAATATTACCTGACGACTTCAGCCATCCGTTGCTCAACGACTCAAAGCAGCTCACTGAAGCACGCCGTGAAAAGCTGCGCCCCATCATTGAAGCCGAAGCCATTGCCTGGTCTGTTGCGATGCTGACAGCTCAGGAAATTGACGAAATAAACATATTGCGAGCCTCAATCGCGGCCATGCACCGCGCACTTGACGGATTGCAGACACGCCCCGGCGCGGTGATAGTTGACGGCAACCGCTTCACTCCTTACGGCGATCTGCCCTGGACTACTTTCGTAAAAGGTGACGGACGGTTTGGTAATATCGCCGCCGCCTCAATACTCGCCAAGACCCACAGGGACGAATACATGCGACGCATCCACGAGGAATACCCCATGTATGGCTGGGATGTAAACAAGGGCTATCCGACACGCGCCCATCGCGCCGCCATCGCCGAATACGGCCCCTCACCTTACCACCGCATGACATTCCGCCTCCTC
>CAZIPQ010000149.1:0-4201 GCA_964541165.1 uncultured Muribaculum sp. | reverse complement strand
GGCAGCGTGCGGCATCAGCGGCTACATGCTTGGTGTCAATCCCTTCAACCAGCCCGGCGTCGAGGCCTACAAGCGCAACATGTTCGCGCTGCTCGAGAAGCCCGGTTACGAAGAAGAAACCGCCGCGATAAAGTCACGACTTTGATTGCGGACGTAAATAACGTAAAATTACCGACGCAGCCCGGGCCGATAGGAGTTTTCGACTCGGGCTACGGCGGTCTTACGGTGTTGCGCGAGCTGCGCAAGCGCTTGCCGCAATACGATTATCTCTATCTTGGCGACAATGCCCGCGCCCCCTATGGGAGCCGGTCATTTGAGCTCGTTTACCGCTTCACGCTGCAGGCTGTCGAGAAACTGTTTTCGATGGGCTGCCACCTCGTGATACTGGCCTGCAACACGGCCTCGGCCAAGGCCCTGCGCAGCATCCAGCAGCGCGATCTGCCGCGACTCGATGCCTCGCGCCGCGTCCTGGGTGTCATCCGTCCAACGGTGGAGGCCTTGGGCGAACTGTCGGCCGGTCATGTGGGTGTTCTCGGAACCCCGGGCACCGTCGCCTCGCGGTCCTATGACATGGAAGTCGCCAAGCTTCATCCCGGCTTCACGCTCAGTACCCACGCCTGTCCCATGTGGGTGCCCCTGGTGGAAAACCGGGAATCCGACGGCCCAGGTGCCGACTATTTCGTGAAGAAGGACGTCGACGCCCTGCTTGCGATGGACCCGGCGCTCGACACCATTGTGCTGGGATGTACTCACTATCCGCTGCTGGTCGAGAAGATAAAGAAATACCTGCCGGCAGGCGTGAATGTCCTGTCCCAGGGCAAGATTGTCGCCGAGTCGCTGGCCGACTATCTCAGGAGACATCCCGAGATGGAGCGCCTGCTGAGTCCCGGCACGGGCCATGTCACATATCTCACGACCGAGGAGCCCGGGCGTTTCAACGACCTGGCAACCCTCTTCGCGGGCCAGGATGTAAAAGCTTCACACATTGAACTATGACTACCGCTGAAAAGACACCGCCGAGCCTATATCTTTTCCCTGTGCCGATGGGAGATACCCCGCCGGCCGAGGTGCTTCCCGCTCCTAATATCGAGCTGTTGAAGCGGGTGAAATATTTTGTAGTGGAAAACGTGCGCTCGGCACGTCGGTTTCTGCGCGCAGCTTCCCGGGATATAGTGATCGACGAACTTCACTTTGAGGAACTGAGCGAGCACACTCCCCGCGGGGCTGTCGAGGCTCTGCTGGAGCCTATGGAACGCGGTCATGATATTGGCGTGATCAGCGAGGCGGGCTGTCCGGCCGTCGCAGATCCCGGGGCCGACATTGTGGCTGCAGCTCAGCGGCGCGGTTACCGCGTGGTGCCGCTCGTTGGCCCGTCGAGCATCATAATGTCATTGATGGGGTCGGGGAGCAACGGCCAGTCGTTCACTTTTCACGGTTATCTGCCCATTGACGCTGCAGCCCGCGGCAAAATCATCCGTGAAATGGAGCGCGAGGCCCGCCATAAATCAGTTACCCAGATATTTATCGAGACACCTTACCGCAACAACCGCCTTCTCGAGGACCTTATGAGGCAACTTGCGCCTGATACTTTGCTGTGCGTGGCTTCTGACATCACCGGTCCGCGGCAGAGCATCGTGACCTTGCCAGTAAAGGAATGGCGCACGCGCCCGAGTGATTATTCAAAAATACCGTCAATTTTCTTAATCTGCAGCTGATAAAGTCATGTCACGCCGATACAACCGCCGATCAACACGCCCGCTGGAGGACTTGCCTAGTCTCTTTGGAGCCGAGGAGACAGAACTCGGTTTCAATGTCAGCGTCCCCACCGGTGAAAAGCGGCGACCCGAGCCGGTTGACGACCTGGCGCTTGCGCCGGAGTATCGCGCGGGCGAGTCGAGATTGAGGTTTATGTCTTTCGGCAGCGGGTCGAGCGGCAATTGCTCTTATATCGGTACAGCCGAGAACGGTATACTCATCGACGCCGGTATCGACAACAATAAGGTTGTTAAGGATCTGGAACGCAACGGCATCGATATCGCCACGATACATGGCATCCTGCTCACTCACGACCATGCCGATCATGTGAAATTTGCCTACTCAATCCTGAGGCGCAACCCTCACATGAGGCTTTTCACGACCCTTAAGACACTTGAAGGGCTCCTGCGGCGACATAATATCTCGCGCCGCATTAAAGACTATCACACGCCGATTTACAAGGAACACGAATATTCCTTCGGAGACATAATCGTGACGCCATTTGAGACCAGTCACGACGGCACGGATAACTGCGGCTATTTTATAAGACTTGGCAACAACAGCTTTGTTGTCGCTACCGACATGGGTGTCATCACCGAGCGGGCCGACCATTATCTGCGTCGTGCACGGTCGATTATGATAGAATCCAACTATGACGAGCACATGTTGACGACCGGGCGCTATACCGAGCATCTGAAAGCCCGCATCCGCTCGGCAATCGGCCACATGGATAACAGTGTCACGGCTAAATACCTCACTGATATTTTCAAACCGACGCTGAAGCACATTTTCCTGTGCCATCTCAGCGAGGACAATAACACGCCGGAAACGGCGCTGGCAACCGTCATCAACGCCCTGCGCACGATTTCCGTGACGCCGGCGCCCTCGTCAGCCGACATTCCCGAGGGAACGGTCTACCTCATGGCCCTCCCCCGCCACGACACCACCGACTTATTTGTATTATAAAAGGATAATACTTTTCCAATATTAGTCTGTCATAATAATATTGTCAGCAAAATGAATAGAACCTTTAACATATATTGTGACGAAAGTTGCCACATCGAACAGGATCACAAAGATTACATGTTTATGGGGTCTATAATTTCTGCTTATCCCCAAGTGCGACAGCACACCAAACGTATTGATGAGCTAAAAAAGCTCCATAATTTCTATGCGGAAATAAAATGGAGCAATGTCTCGTTTTCAAAATTAAGGTTTTATCTTGACCTGATTGATTATTTTTTTGACTCTGACTTAAGATTTAGAGCTATCGCTATCAAAAAATCGCAGATAAAATGTGACGATCCTTCCTTTTTATATGATGATTTCTATTACAAGATGTACTATCAATTACTAAATTATAAGATAGATACATTAGATCATTATAATGTCTACCTCGATATTAAGGATACGTTGAGTGCTGTAAAAGTTAGGAGGTTGAAAGATATTTTGAACGTGAGGTACGGTGTTTTCCGCAATGTTCAAAATATCAACTCCAAAGAAAGTCTCCTGATGCAACTTGCGGATTTTATACTGGGTGCTATCGCTTATTATAATAACGATAAGAACCATGCAAATTGCGCAAAGGTCGCAATTATGGAGCGTATTCAGAAATATTTACAAGGTAATACTCTGAATGCGACCAATTACTCTTCCAAGGTGAATTTGTTCTTTATTAATCTGCGTTAGGATATGCCGTTAAATCTGACAAAGAATTATAATGAGCTCTTGGATATAGTCGCCATGTCTGAAGCTCAAAGAGTAGGTTCATTGCGTAAAATATTTGACAGGGATATCCAATTTAACGATAGGTTTTACTTTAATGGTAAACCTATTTTTCCAACACCTGAAGAGAATGGGCAAGTAGCGATGGAAAATCTTTTTAATCATCTTACCCGGAAGGTAGTTGATAAAGAAACCCAGCATAGGGAATTTGACATGAGAAGATCACAACGATTACATTGGATAAGGCATCATGTTGAGCAATTACTTCCTGATAACCGACTGTGTTTTTCAGTTGCAGAACCTCGATGTATCCGAACTTACATATATGATGTTGACGAAAAATATGTCGTTGTGTTAGAACCGCTAAGAAATGGGAAGGCGTATTATCTGTTAACAGCATACCCATTGGATGGTAAGGATGCGGCAAGGGATAAAATATTGAATAAATATAAACGCCGGAGGTTACCTGACCTGATATAAAAGCAAAAAACGCAGAGCATCAAGGCTTGCGTTTTTCGATTTCCTTTCCTCAAATGAGGAATGAACTCTGATGCAAAGGTAGTAAATATTTCTTTTCTTACAAAAATAATAACGAAAAAAATATTTTTAAGTTCGATAGGGCCATGGCAAAAAAGAAAAAGGCACCTCGTTGAGAAGGTGCCTTTTTCTGTAGCCCATAGCAGAATCGAACTGCTCTTTCAAGAATGAAAATCTTGCGTCC
>CAZIPQ010000148.1:0-4205 GCA_964541165.1 uncultured Muribaculum sp. | reverse complement strand
CAGCATGACCGACGCTCCGCAGGGTGGCACTGTCATCACATGCCGATATGAGGGAAAGACCGCTGCCGTAACCTTGCCATATAGCGACAGCGCGTCGCGTGAGAATGCGGTGAATGCCCTGATTGCCATGATGTGGCTCGGACGCGACGCCGAGGTGATAGCTTCCCGTATGGCAGCCTTGTCGCCCGTCGACACGCGTCTTAATGTCACCGAGGGTATAAATGACTGTATGCTCATCCATGATGCCTACACCGGTGACTTCAATTCGCTCGGACCGGCGCTTGACTTCATGCAGCGCCGCCTGACTCCCGGGCGAACTTCAACCGTTATCATGGGTGATATGGTTCATGACAGGATGGATACGGGTGCGCTCTATGCCGACATCGCCCGACTTCTGCATGGCAAGGGCGTGAGCCGTGTTATCGGAATAGGGGAGGAGATCGCATGCATGAAAGAGTATTATGGCGACGCTTTCGAGCATTATGGTTCGCTCGACGAATTCATGGAGAGGGTGCGTCCGAGTGACTTCAACCATGAACTGATACTTGTCAAGAGTGCCCCGAAGGCTGACTTCAGCCATGTGATAGATATGCTTGAGGCACGTCAGCATCAGACGGTGCTTGAGGTTAATCTTGATGCCCTCGTGCGTAATTACAATAATTTCCGCTCGCGGCTGCGCCCCACTACCGGCATTGTGGCTATGGTAAAGGCTTCAGGTTATGGCGCCGGGTCCTATGAACTGGCTAAAACGCTCCAGTCGCAGGGGGCGGCTTACCTTGCAGTCGCCGTGGCCGACGAAGGGGTCGACCTGCGTAAGGCGGGAATCACGATGCCGG
Organism: uncultured Muribaculum sp.; assembly: GCA_964541165.1. Taxonomy (GTDB): domain Bacteria; phylum Bacteroidota; class Bacteroidia; order Bacteroidales; family Muribaculaceae; genus Muribaculum. The sequence continues at coordinate 3,369 of CAZIPQ010000148.1, read as the reverse complement.
TCATGGTCCTGAACCCTCGTGTGGGCGATTATGCGACGCTTTTTGCCAATCATCTTGAGCCGGAAATTTACTCTTTCGATATCCTGGATCAGATAATAGAGGAGGGACGCCGTATCGGTGTCACCGATTATCCGGTACATATAAAACTCGACACCGGTATGCACCGTCTGGGCTTCATCGAGCGCGATCTGCCCGAACTTATTGACCGTCTGCACCGTCAGCGTGTGGTGACGCCGCGATCGGTATTCAGCCATCTTGCGGCGGCTGACTGTCCCGAACTCGACAGTTACACAATGATGCAGTTTGATATATTCGCACGTTGTACCGATATTCTTCAGTCGGCCTTCAGCCATCATATCATGCGTCATATACTGAACTCGACCGGCATCACCCGCTTCCCGCAGTATCAGTATGACATGGTGCGTCTCGGTATATGCCTTTACGGTATACCCACTTTGCCTGACCATTCGCAGGGTGATCTTGAACCGGTGAGTGCGTTGTATTCATCGGTCATCGCCATCAAGGAGTGGCCTGCCGGTACAACCATAGGCTATGGTTGCCGCGATACTCTGGCCCGTGACTCCCGTATAGCGACTGTGCCCATCGGCTATGCCGACGGTCTTAACCGTCATCTTGGCAATGGTCACTCCTCAGTGGTGATCAACGGTCACCGCTGTCCCACGGTAGGCAATATATGTATGGATATATGCATGATCGATGTGACCGGAGTGCCTTGCAAAGTGGGTGATAAGGTTGAGATCTTCGGCAAAAATATCACTGCGATGGAGGTTGCCGATATCCTTGGCACCATACCTTACGAGGTGCTTACATCGGTTTCGACACGAGTCAAGAGAGTATACTACCGCGAATAAGTCTAACTTTAATTATAATACCGTTATGGAAAATAAGAATGTGCGTATCGGATTGGTGATGAAGTCGCTACAGGCCGATTTCTTTAAAGTGATGCAGCAGGGCGCCGAGGATTATGTGGCGCAGACAGGCTGTTGTGATCTGACTTGTGTAGGCACTGATACCCAGACCGAGATAGACCGTCAGGTAAAACTGGTAGACCAGCTTGCCGATGCAGGTATGGATGCCATTGTTGTGGTCCCGATTGATTCAAAAGCCCTTGTCGCTCCCGTGGCACGGGCTGTGAAAAAGGGTATCAAGGTAGTCAATATAGATATTAAGCTTGACGATGACATGCTGCGCGAAGCCGGCGTTGAGGTCGATTTCGTAGGCCCCGACAATCTGTCGGCCGCATATAGCGTAGGAAAGGTATTGGCTGATAAACTGGCCGAGGGTGACAAGGTAATCCTTATCGAGGGACTGCCTGTGGCCGACAATGCGCAGCAGCGCAAGGCCGGGTTTGACAAGGCTATCGCGGAGCGTGGGCTGAACTGCGTGGCAAGCGAGCCTGCCAACTGGGAGACTGCTACCGCTACCGAGCTGTTTGAACGTCTCTATGCCGAGCATCCTGATGTAAAGGCAGTCTTCTGCTGCAATGATGCCATGGCTCTCGGAGTTATCGACGTGCTTAAACGTGCCGGACGTAATTCCGGTGAGGTGATGATAGTCGGTTTTGACAATGACGCCGTTATGGAGCCGTTGTTGACCGAGGGCTGGTTACTTGCCACTATCGACGCTTTCGCATCGCAGATGGGCGTTGAAGGCATAAAGCATGCCCTCCATCTGCTTGACACCGGCGTCGGCTCTACCGGTCATCGCTCCACCCCCTTCTCCCTCATCAAAAAATGATCATGTCAAGACCGCCATTCAAGATGGCGGTCTTGTGTTATTTGGATATAATTCATTGTGTAATAGTGCGAAACTTGCACAAGTCGGAAAATTTGATTATATTTGTAATAAATTTGATCAGATTATGGAGCCAGTCGTTAGAATAGCCAGCTATATAGTGTCCCGTTACCAGCGGGAATACGGTGAGCGCATTGATGAGATGAAGCTCCATAAACTATTGTACCTTTCTCAGCGTGAGTCTATTATACAGACCGGGCAGCCTTTATTCGCCGAGCAGTTCAAAGCCTGGAAATATGGGCCGGTAATGCAGGAAATACGGAATGTATATAAACTCGGATTGCTGTATGATAAAGCTCCGGTTTCTATTCCTGATGCTTTAATTCCGGTATTTGATAAAGTATTTTCTAAATATGCCGGAAAGGAATCCTGGAGTTTAAGCAGACTGACCCATGGAGAATATTCATGGCAAAATGCGAGGAAAGGATTAGGCCCGGTGGATAGTTGTGCTAATCCCATATCACTTGACGACATACGTGTTGATGCTGATAGAATAAAATTGCGTCGCTATTTTCTTGAACGAATGAAGAGCTGACCAATGAGGATAAATGATCAGCAACACAATCTGCTGGAGGGTCTGGCATGCGTGCGTTTGTCCAGTTGTGATGCTCATAAGGAATTAATTAAATTAGTTGAGAATAGGAAAAACAGTGGATTGGTCTCTTATCTGAATGATTATGGATGGCAGGAAGATAAGGATGGCAGTACGGCATTTTATATCATAAAGGATAAGGATTCAAATGTCCTTTTATTTTTCTCTTTAAAATGTGGAGCCTTGTTTCAGCATCTTGACGAACGACAGATTCAGGAGCAGAAACAATTATATGAGATTGCCAAAAAGGTTGTAATGTCTCCGGAGAGTGACGAAGATAGGGAAATAGCATCCCTTATCCTCGATAAATTCCGACAAGGTGGCTACATATCGGAAGATGAAAAGGAAACATTGACAACCTTAACCTCGGTTAAAGGAAAACTCGCGGAGATTCTTGAAGATATCTCAAGTGATAAGGAACTTGATCCCAATGATCATATTATTAGAGTACTGTCGACTCATTCAGGAATAGAATTAGTTCATTTTTGTGCTAACGAACGCATGAAACCGCATTGGGCTGCTCACAAGTTGCCTCATTCTTTAGGAAAAATATTGTTTTGGAAATTTGTAATCCCAATAGTTGAAGAGGTGCGTAAGTTGGTAGGATGCAAGTATATTTTTCTATTTGCCGCCGATAGTACCGAGGATTTGAGTTTAGTGAATTACTATTCGGTTGACTTGCATTTTGAGCGTCCCAGCCATATAGGGACAAGTAAACCCCGTTATGATTTTAACTGCGTGTTCATGTGCAGAGAAATTGATGTGATGGTGTCACATAGACATGCTTTCTTCGATAATTTCAATCCGGATATTGACGAGGATATAGTGTGAGGATAAAAAAGGAGCAAATGGATTTTATTCCAGATGCTCCTTTTTATGATATGCAAGTTGGTAGTTGAAAACCTGCTTAGAGGACTTTGGTGTAGAGGGTTACGATGTCCTCGATGGTTACATCGCGGGGA
>CAZIPQ010000147.1:0-4279 GCA_964541165.1 uncultured Muribaculum sp. | reverse complement strand
TACTTAAACTCTCCGAAAAACAGCTTATTGCGGTCGATGGCCTGATCCAGGGGCTGTATGGTGGTCGACGGGCCGAGGTCAGGATTACGCCATGAGCATAGGGTCCATACGACTTCACCGGCGGGATTGATCTCGATTGCCTGTAAAGGCGCGTTAGCGCTGTCGAGCGGAGTCTTGCCCCATTCGTTGAACCAGCTGTTGACAATCGTATTGCCGGTTTTCAATCTAACTGCCTTCTGGGCTGAATTTACGCCCGACTCTTTCAATATTCTTTCACATACGATGTTGCCCTGGCGGTCAACCTCACGGATGGTGCTACCTCTTCCTACCATAAGAAGATTGCCGGAATTGCCGACTTCGCTCACCGACCACGGCCCGGGCATATCCCATCGGGCTATCTCATTGCCGTCACTGTCGTACTCGCCCACATAATCGAGTTTTGAATTGGCTACCAGGAGTGTACCTCGTGAGGTGAGGCGCGCGTTGCGGAACTGCGAGTGGACTGATCCCGTCTCTAAAATCGGTAGCGGAAACTCGCGGAGCACACGTTGTGAGGCAATCTCCATGACAATCACCTTGGCGGGTTTGCCGTTCTGCACGAATACTACCTTATCCTCTCCGATGGGCTGTACTGTGTGGATCTCACATCCTTTTGGAGCATCATAAGTCCATTTATATGTGCGTTCGGGAGTTATTTCGGCAAGGCCGTACTGATGGGCTATGAGCATATTTCCGTCAGTAAACAGGATGGCGTCGCTGATTTCGCCCCTGCGGTCAGACGCCACATGTTCCCACGCAACTTGCCCGTCCTTAACAATGTACATGCGGGGTCGTTTGCTTTCTCCGGCGTAGAAGAAATCATGGCGTGACAGATCGTCTTTATGTCCATTGGTGTCAGCATTGGCTGTAAATGTCAGAAATGAAGTCACTAAGACTGTCAGGGTGGGGAAGAAGGTGCGCGGCATGGGTAACATAGTCTGATTTGGTTATGAAATGATGAATGATATATAAAAGTTTCACAATGTGGGATAATGAGGCGATATCCCTATTAATGTGGTGTAAATTTATGAATTTAAGTTTATAAAAACAAGTTTTGTCGGATGAATCGCTAATTTTGTCTTTATAACTAAATGATCGGAACGGCCATTCCGACCTCCCGCGCGGCAAGAATATCAAGGTGATGAGATCTAAAATATCGGTATGAGTGGCGTAGGGTAGGGGAGGGTTTGAAATTTTTCCACTACTTTTGTAAAAAATATCAGCAATGGCACTTAACTACATTTGGATCGCATTTTTTCTTGTTGCTTTTGTCGTGGCGCTCGGCAAGACCATCATCTATGGTGACCTCACGATATGGAGCTCTATCATGTCGGCCTCGTTTCAGTCGGCCGCTACGGCATTTGAGATAGCCCTCGGACTTACCGGCGTATTGTCGTTGTGGATGGGGCTGATGAAGATCGGAGAGCGCGGTGGTGTCATTAACTTTTTCGGACGCCTTATAAGCCCGCTTTTCAGTCGCCTGTTTCCGGGTATTCCCAAAGGCCATCCTGCAATGGGTTCGATATTCATGAATGTATCGGCCAATATGCTGGGGCTCGACAATGCGGCTACTCCCCTGGGCCTCAAGGCTATGCAGGAAATGCAGTCACTTAATCCCAAGAAGGATACAGCCACTGATGCAATGCTTATGTTCCTGATACTCAACGCTTCAGGACTCTGCTTCATCCCTATAGGCATAATGATGTACCGAGCTCAGGCCGGTGCTGCCAATCCCACCGATGTATTTTTACCGATTCTGCTCGCCACCTTTATATCTACTTTTGTCGGTATCGTGGCGATGTGCCTGAAGCAGGGTATTAGCCTGCTTGACAGGGTGATGATCTCATGGCTCGGTGGACTGGCGCTTATAGTCGGCGGAGTGGTGTGGTTTTTCTCCTCTCTTCCTCAGGAAGAGGTGGAACTGTACTCCTCGTTTGTTGCTAATGTGCTGCTGTTCAGTGTAATCATCATGTTTATCGTCGCCGGACTGCGCAAGCGAGTCAACATGTATGACGCATTTATCGAGGGAGCCAAGGAGGGTTTTCACACGGCGGTGATGATAATACCGTATCTCGTGGCTATACTCGTTGCGATCGGTATGTTCCGCGCGTCGGGAGCTATGCAGGTGGTTACCGACTGTATGACGGCTTGTTTCAACTTTCTCCATCTTGATGCCGAGTGGGTGGCGGCGCTGCCTACTGCTCTGATGAAGCCGCTCAGCGGTTCGGGGAGCCGTGGCATGATGGTCGACTTGATGAATACCTACGGTGCCGATGCTTTTGTGTCACGTGTGTCAGCGGCGATACAGGGCAGCACCGATACGACATTCTATATCCTTGCCGTTTATTTCGGCAGCGTAGGTGTAGTGCGCACCCGTTATGCCGTGCCTTATGCGCTGCTTGCCGATGTTGTAGGCTCGGTTGCGGGCATCGTCGCGGCATATATATTCTTCCATTGACGGCGGCTTGTCAGTGTGGCGGAATTTGGCTATTTTTGTAGATAAATAAAATACATTGTATGAACGAGATTCAATGGATTGCCGAGGGTGTTGACATGCCCGATATAGATACTGCCTTGCTGGCGGAGTGGATCGGAAAGGTGGCCGCTGAGCATGATCGTATTCTCGGGCCGCTTACCTACATTTTCTGTAACGATGAGCGTATACTCGAGGTAAACCGTCAGTTTCTGCAACACGATTACTATACCGATATAATCACCTTTGACTATACACGCGGCCGCCGTATAAGCGGTGATATGTTTATTTCGCTTGACACGGTGGCTACGAATGCCGAAACGGTCGGAGCCACATACGCCAACGAGCTGCGGCGTGTCATCATACATGGTGTGCTGCACCTGTGTGGCATCAATGACAAGGGGCCCGGAGAGCGTGAGATAATGGAAAGCCACGAGGACAAGGCTCTTGAAATACTGAATAAAATGATAAACCGATAATATCAGAGATGACCTACGACTACGATGTGATTGTGATAGGCGCGGGACATGCCGGATGTGAGGCTGCGGCTGCATCGGCACGTCTGGGTGCGCGTACGCTGCTCGTGACGATGGATATGAACAAGATTGCCCAGATGAGCTGTAATCCGGCCATTGGCGGTATTGCCAAGGGGCAGATTGTTCGTGAAATCGACGCTCTCGGCGGCATGACGGCTATCGTCACCGACCGCACCGCCATACAGTTCAGGATGCTTAACCGGTCGAAGGGGCCTGCAATGTGGAGTCCGCGCGCGCAGAGCGACCGCATGAAGTTCAGTCAGCTTTGGCGCGAGACGCTTGAAAATACCCCGAATCTGTATATGTGGCAGGATGCCGTCAAGGAGCTTGTCATTGAAGATGGTCATGTAAAGGGCGTCGTCACTTCTTTCGGAGTGAAGTTTAATGCCCGTGCGGTCGTGCTTACCGCCGGTACATTCCTTAACGGACTGATGCACGTGGGACGTGCCCAGGTAAAGGGCGGCCGTATATCGGAACCGGCTTCGACCGGCGTCACCGAGCAGCTGCGTGAGCTTGGTTTCGTGACCGATAGAATGAAGACCGGAACTCCGGTGCGCATCGATGGCCGCAGCGTAAAGTGGGAGCTTACAACGCCACAGGAGGGGGACAATGACTATCATAAGTTCAGCTATCTCCCCTCGGTGAGGCGTGAGCTGAAGCAACGCAACTGCTACACGGTGTATACCAATGTGACCACTCATGAAATATTGCGCCGCGGGCTGCCCGACTCACCGCTATACAATGGCCAGATACAGAGTATCGGTCCCCGTTACTGTCCGAGTATAGAGACGAAGATTGTGACATTTGCCGATAAAAACGAGCATCAGCTGTTTCTTGAACCGGAGGGAGAGACTACCCAGGAATATTACCTTAACGGCTTCTCGTCATCGCTCCCGCTCGATATTCAGGTCGAGGCGCTGCATACTGTTCCGGCACTTGCCGAAGTGCAGATTTACCGTCCGGGCTATGCAATAGAATATGACTTCTTTGATCCCACACAGCTGCATCATACGCTTGAGACAAAACTTATCGACGGACTATATTTTGCCGGTCAGGTCAACGGAACCACAGGCTACGAAGAGGCCGCCGGCCAGGGGCTCGTGGCCGGTATAAACGCAGCCCTGAAGGTGCGCGGCGATGAAGAGTTTGTGCTGGGGCGTGACGAGGCTTACATAGGTGTGCTGATTGACGACCTTGTCACAAAGGGTGTCGACGAGCCTTACCGCATGTT
>CAZIPQ010000146.1:0-4288 GCA_964541165.1 uncultured Muribaculum sp. | reverse complement strand
GATGCCCGTGCCGTTGATGCACAGCAGTACGCCCAGCCGGGTGGCTCCGGCGGTGTGGTTGACGTGGGCAAAGGAGCTTCAGCGCGATTTGGAATCGTAGCTGACCTCGCCGTTGACGCCGTACACGACTCCTGAGGTGCCTGCGGTCGAAGCGATTTCGCCGGGATTGAACACATTGAGCGACAATGCGTTGTTAGGCTGGTCGCCGGCACGGTAGGCCACGGGAATTCCCTCGGCGAGGCCGAGTTCGGCGGCTGCCTTGGCGGTCACTGTGCCCTGAACGGCAAATGTCGGCACGATTTCGGGGATTATCGACGTGCCGAAGCCGAGATACTCGAGCAGGAAGTCGGCTACGGCTCCTTTGCGGAAGTCCCACAGCATCGCTTCCGACAGGCCTGATACGGTGGTGCACAGGCGGTCGGTAAGGCGCATGGCGATATAGTCGCCGGGAAGCATGATCTTGTCGATGCGTTCAAAGAGCTCAGGCTCGTTTTCCTTTACCCAGGCGAGCTTGGTGGCCGTGAAGTTGCCGGGCGAGTTGAGCAGATGGCCCAGACACTTGTCGGCTCCCAGTTCACAGAAGGCGCGCTCACCGTAGGGGACACCGCGCGAGTCACACCATATAATGGCGGGACGGAGCACGTTGCGGTCTTTGTCGACGCATACCAGGCCGTGCATCTGATAGGAGATGCCGATAGCCTTGATGTCGCGGGGATCGGCTCCTGACTCGGCCATGATGGCTGCAGTGGCCTGCTTGAGGTGTTTCCACCATTCTTCGGGATGCTGTTCGGCCCAGCCCTGGCGCATTGATATTATCTCAGCTTCAACCTTCGGGAAAAAGGCCGATGATACACACTTGCCTGTCGTGGCGTCAACAAGACTCGCCTTCACCGACGAGCTGCCTATGTCGTATCCTAATAAGTACATGATATAGAAGGTAAAAAGATTGTTTTATCAGATAAGGTATATATTGTGTTGTATATATTGTGTTGTCAGCGGCGTGTTTTGTTGTATATCTTGCGGTCAAATTTGTAGTAGCGTGCCGCACGGTGGGCCACTCCTTTCTGTCGCTCGTCAAGAGCCACGACATAGTCCATAAGGGCCATTTTCTTGTGGAAATTGCGGGCATCGACATCGCGGCCGGCGATTACCTCGACAAGACTGCGAAGCTGTGAGGCGGTAAATTTGCGCGGCAGCAGGGTGAACAGCTTGGCCGGTTCCTGATCGATTACGTGGCGCATGCGTTCGAGCGACTCCTTTATAATAAGGTTGTGGTCAAAGGCAAGGTCGGGGATTTCGCTTACTGACACCCATTCGGCGTTGTGCTCGACGAGCTGGCGGTCAAGCGGTCGGTCGATTTTTACGAGCGCTACGTAAGCTATGGTCACGATGCGCTCCACATGAGCTCTCTGGGCATGTTCAAGCCATAGCACGTCACGCGGGTCTTTGGTGCGGTCTTTTGAGCCGTAGGCTTTGAACTGGAGCAGGTCTACGTTTTTCAGTCCGGTAAGTTCGTTCAGAACACGCGAGGCTGCTTCGTCAAGGTCCTCGTCCTCGTAAATAAGGCTTCCGGGAAGCTTCATGTCGTGAAATTCCTTCCCGCTGTCTTCACCCTGACGGTGTATGAGCAGCACGCGGAGGCGCTCTCCATCAAAGCCGAGAACAACACAATCGACCGATATGTGGTTGTTGGCTAATTTGATTTCAGTACCGGTGGTTTTCATGTTATGGCAGTTTTGTATTGAATTCTCGGCAAAACTACTCATAATTTTTTGAAAAAACAATACTTTAAAACATGTTATAAAGCATTGTTTATGTTGCAGATAGTTTCCTTACCTGCTACGTTAACATCTTTGCTTGTTATTGTTGTAGCGACATTATGTAGCGGTCAGAACCTTACCACAAGCTCCAGTACGGCCTTGTCTCGCTGACCCTGAGGACCTTGCGCTCCGTGGGAGTAGAAGTACTTCTCGTAGTTGGCTCGTACATCGGCCCATACACTGCCGTGGTGATAGCCGAGTGTGGCGCCTGCGGTGAGGCGTGTGCGTGACGGATCGTCGCAGTGACGTGTCATGCCGTCGACACGCCCTTCGAGCGACAGCGTGTTGAACACGCCGGCTTCGACCGGACGGGTCCACTGGCCCCATGCGCAATAGGAGTGGGCGGCCTTGTAGGCCCGGTGGGTGAAGTGCTTGTACATGTATTCGGCCTCGGCCTGCCAACATGAGCCTTTATGTCCTACCGACACGCCTGTGAGATTGGCCCGCACGCCCTGTGCCATCAGTGTCGATCCGCCGGCACTCATAGCCCACTTGCCCGGAGTGAAGGTGAGCTTGCCTGCGGCGGCGACTTTGTCGTTCCATGTGTCGTGATCGCCTATCGTGGTGGGATTGAATGCTCCTGCCTCGATCTTAAGCGGCAGGCGTGGAACGGTGACGCTCATCATGGCGCCTACGGCGCGGTAGTTGCACATCTGCTTTCCGATAAACGAGCGGTTGGCGAATATATAGTTGTGGGGTGCGCGGAACGGCTCTACGCCGAATGGCATGCGGAACTGGCCGGCCTGTACCGCCACGGCCTGTGACAGCGCAATGCGGCCCCAGGCGTCGAGTATCTTCATCTTGCCCTGGTCGCAGAGGTCGGTGTTGATGAAGTAGCTTATTGAGGGGGCGATGTTGCCGGTCAGCGAGAAACGTGCGTTGCGTACCTGAAATCGGTAATGTCCGTCGTAGGTCTCCATCTCGAACCGTGATCTTATTGTGCCGTTGATGCGGGGTGTATATGATGACAGGTCGGCGGCATGGATCGCTGCCGAGGCGGTTAGCAGTATGGAGGCTATTGCTGAAAGGCGTTTCATTGCGGAGGTGTAAGGTTGAATTATTCGTAAGGTGTAAGGTCGGTGATGCCGGCTTCGGCAAGGGCTTCGCGGCGCTCCACGCATGTGCCGCAGCGTCCGCAGTGCTTCTCTCCGCCTTTATAGCATGAATAAGTGGTGGTGTAGTCGATGCCGAGCTCTTTGCCGCGCATCGCTATCTGTCCTTTGGTCAGACCGGTATAAGGCGCGTCAATGGTGAGGTGCTCATAGGTGCCCTCGGATATGGCGGCGCTCATGGCGCTGATGAAGCCCGGGCGGCAGTCAGGGTATATGGCGTGGTCGCCGGCATGGTTGGCTATCATGACCCGGTGCAGTCCGCGGCTCTCGGCGAGTCCGGCGGCAATGGAGAGCATGATGCCGTTGCGGAACGGCACAACGGTCGACTTCATGTTATCGTCGTCATAGGAGCCTTCGGGGATGGCATCGGCTCCCCGGAGCAACGAGCTTTCGAAATAGCGCCCCATGAAGGCAAGGTTGATCTCGATGTGCTCTATGCCGAGCATGCGGCAGTGAAGGCGTGCGCACTCGGCTTCGCGTTCATTATGGTTGGAACCGTAGTGGAATGTCACGGCGAGGGCTATCTCGCCGGCGTAGTCATGGAGCATGGTTGTGGAGTCCATGCCTCCCGACAGTACTAATACAGCGTCTTTGCTCATAAATCTTAGAAGTCGTTACGGAAAGAGGCGAGCATACGGGCCTTTACGAGATCCTGATGCTCGGCGTCGCCGTAGTTGGCGAAGGGGTAGATGGATATGCCGCCGCGGGGCGTAAAGAGTCCGATCACTTCAAGATAGCGCGGATCCATCAGCTTCACGAGGTCTTTCATGATGATGTTGACGCAGTCCTCATGGAAGTCGCCGTGATTGCGGAAGCTGAACAGATACAGCTTCAGGCTCTTGCTCTCGACCATGCGCTCGCGCGGGATGTAGGAAATGAGAATCGTGGCAAAGTCGGGCTGCCCTGTCTTGGGACACAGCGATGTAAACTCGGGACATGTGAATGTGACCACATACTCGCGGTCAGGGTGTTTGTTGACAAATGTCTCGAGCACTCCGGGCGAATATTGGTCAGGATAATGAGTATGGGTGTCACCCAGAAGGGTGACACCCTGTAATTCAGATTCGTTGCGCATCTGTCAGTCGATGACCTTCAGTAAATAGTAATTTTTCTTACCGCGCTGCACCAGAATGTATTTGCCGTCAAGGAGCATGTCGGCGCTCACCGGGGCATAGGGGTCAGAAATCTTCTCTTTGTTGATGGACACGCCTCCACCTTGCACCATCTTACGCATTTCGCCCTTGGAGGGGAACACGGCGGCGTGGTCAGTGAGGAGGTCGGCAAGCTTGACACCCTCGTCGATGGCGCTGCGCTTGATCTCAAACTGCGGCACACCCTCCATCACGGCCAGCAGCG
>CAZIPQ010000145.1:0-4322 GCA_964541165.1 uncultured Muribaculum sp. | reverse complement strand
TCGTCGTGGGGATTGATAGCGAGCCGGAAATAGGCTATGGCATCCTTTACCTCCATACCGTTAAGGTTAAGACCGGCACCCTCCGAATTGATCATCTTGCCTGACTTGGCGTCAAAGCTGGCCTCACTTACATCACAACCCTCGATAAGAGGTACGATGGGAAGATCAAAATGACGTGCGAAAGCGTAGTCACGGCTGTCATGGGCAGGCACGGCCATAATGGCGCCTGTACCATAGCCGGCAAGTACGTAATCACTTACCCATACAGGTATTTTTTTACCGGTAAGAGGATTGATGGCATACGCACCTGTGAACACGCCCGACACACTCTTTTCTATCATTCGCTCACGCTCGGTCTTATGCTTTACCTCATCGAGATATGCATTGACAGCATCACGCTGCTCGGGCGTGGTGATCATGTCCACATAAGCGCTTTCAGGTGCAAGCACCATGAAAGTAACTCCGAATACAGTATCGGCACGTGTGGTGAATATTTCAAGCTCTACATCGCTGTCGGCGATAGGGAAGCGCATTTCTGCACCTTCCGAACGGCCTATCCAGTTACGCTGTGTCTCCTTAAGCGAGTCGGTCCAGTCTATGCGTTCAAGACCGTCAAGCAAACGCTGCGCATAAGCCGACACACGCAGACACCACTGATACATGAGCTTCTGCTCCACAGGATAACCGCCACGTATCGAAAGTCCCTCGCTAACCTCGTCATTGGCAAGCACGGTACCGAGTTTCGGACACCAGTTCACCATAGTGTTGCCGAGATAGGCGATACGGTAGTTCATCAATACATCGCTCTTCTCCTTTTCGCTGTAACCGCGCCAGTCATCGGCGGTAAAGTCAAGCTCACGAGAACATGCCGCATGAATACCATGGCTGCCTTCCTTCTCAAAATGAGCGATAAGATCAGCTATCGGACGGGCTTTCTGCTCGGCAGTGTCATAGTAGCTCTCAAACATCTTCATGAAAGCCCACTGTGTCCACTTGTAGTACTCAGGCTCGCAAGTCTTGATCTCACGGTCCCAGTCATAGCAGAAACCTATCTTGTCAAGCTGGCTGCGATAACGGGCCACATTTTCAAGAGTAGTCTTTTCAGGATGCTGACCTGTCTGTATGGCATACTGCTCAGCCGGCAGTCCGTAAGCGTCATAACCCATGGGATGAAGCACATTATAACCGTTAAGACGCTTATAACGTGAGAATATGTCACTGGCTATGTAACCGAGCGGATGACCTACATGCAGACCGGCTCCCGACGGATAAGGGAACATGTCAAGCACATAATATTTAGGCTTTGACTCGTCGATCGATGCCTTGTAGATCTTATTGTCTTTCCAGTACTGCTGCCAGCGCTGTTCTATCTCTCTGTGATTATATTCCATGATTATATCTTTTCTTTATTATTATTTGCTAAGTTCAAGCATGCGCTCGATAGGACGGCGTGCCTTCTCGGCCACTGCTTCATCCACATGTATTTCAGGCTTTCCGGTAAGCAGACACTCATACAGCTTTTCAAGAGTATTCAGCTTCATGTAAGAACAGTCATTGCATGCGCAGGTCGAGTCATTGGGCGGAGCGGGAATAAACACCTTGTCGGGACACCGCTTCTGCATCTCGTGAAGTATACCGCTTTCAGTGGCCACTATGAATTCATCGGCATCACTTGACATGGCATAGTCAAGCAACGCAGCCGTAGAACCTACCTTGTCGGCAAGCAATACTATCGAATGTTTGCACTCGGGATGCACAAGCAACTTCGCTTCGGGGTGCTGATGCTTCAGCTCTATGATCTTCTCAAGGGAAAATTGCTCATGCACGTGACATGCACCGTCCCATAGCTTCATCTTACGTCCCGACACCGAGTTTATATAGTTGCCCAGATTACGGTCGGGACCGAATATGATAGGCTCGTCCTTGGGAAATGTCTCAACTATCTTGAGTGCGTTGCCTGAAGTAACGAGCACATCGGTCAGTGCCTTCACTCCGGCTGAAGTGTTGACATAACTGATCACGGTGTGACCCGGATTGTCATTTATAAACTTCTCGAACTCGTCGGCATCACAGCTGTCAGCGAGTGAACATCCGGCTTCCATGTCGGGAATGAGTACTGTCTTGTCGGGACACAGTATTTTGGCTGTCTCACCCATGAAATTCACACCGCACATCACTATGACCTTATTAGGCAGTGTGGAGGCTATGCGGGCCAGTGCCAGACTGTCACCTATATGATCGGCAATATCCTGAATTTCACCTTTTACATAATAGTGAGCCAGTATCACCGCATCCTTTTCTTTTTTAAGCTTCAATATTTTTTCCTTCATAAAGCTTCGGGTATCTTTGCTTGTGCAAAGATACTAAAATTTCACTACACTCTCCACAGTCCATCCCTCCGACTTTCAACGCCTTTCATTTTTTTATTTTAGTTTTTGGAAAAATTTTAAAAATCGAAATAATAAGGTGGTAGTAAAGCATGTTGATAGCTGTGATAAGTTTAGTAGTTTTTTGTTGCGTATTAAGTTATAAAGGTTGTGTCAACAGGCTGTCAACACTGCTTATTCTGTAAAAATCTGGTATAATGAGATTTCCACGATTATTTACATACGGTTGAAAAGTAGGTGTTGATAATTGTAGAGAGCTTCCAGACTGTAGATTTGTGTTGATTACCCTGTGAAAAATGCCGTGATAATTAGATGTAAAATAATTTGGAACAGAGTAGGGGAGCGTTGTTTATACATGGCATCCATCTGTGCAAATTAATTTTTCAAATGATGTAATTTACTTTTCAACGGTTATAAACATAGTTTTCAACAATTATGTAGTAACTTTGAACACTTACATTAATCACGTGAAGATGAAAAAAGTTCTTATAATAGGCGGAGGCGGGTTTATAGGAGGTTTTATTGCTTCCGAGAGTCTGCGCAGAGGTTATGATACATGGGTTGCCGTCAGGGAAACCACCTCACGCAAGTATCTGTCGGATCCGCGGCTGCATATAGTGGTGCTTGACTATGATAACGTGGACTCTATGGCTGCTTCGCTTACCGAGGCTATAGGCAAGGGGCACCGCTGGGACTGGATGATATATAATCTCGGGGCTACGAAAGTAATCAACTATTACGACTTCAACCGTATCAACTATATTTATCTTCAGAATTTTCTGGCGGCCATGCAGCAGGCTGATCTCGTACCGTTGAAATTTCTGTACATGAGTAGCCTCAGTGCTCTCGGACCGGGTGATGAACGGGGATACACTCCATACACCTCGTCCATGATACCGGAACCCAACACACGCTACGGGGTGTCAAAGATAAAGGCCGAGACTCAGCTGGAAATGACCACCGGACTGCCATGGATCATATTCCGTCCCACAGGTGTCTACGGACCTCATGAGCAGGACTATCTGATGATGATAAAGTGTATAGACAGTCACTGGGATTTCGGAGTGGGCTACCGTAAGCAGCTGCTCACATTCATTTACGTGGATGACCTGGTCAACGCTATGTTTGAGGCACTTCTGCATGCTCCCGTACATCGTAAATATATAATAAGCGAGGGGCGCAGTTATACGCAGAGCGAATTCCGGCGTATAGTGGCACGTGCGCTCGGAAAGAAGCTCGTAATACCTGTCAAGCTGCCGTTGTGGGCTGTTAAGGCTGCTTCGTTTGTAGCTGAAAAATATGGAGTGGCCAAGCTGAAGCCCTCGACTCTTAACACTGACAAGTACAAGATAATGAAGCAGCGTAACTGGAGCGCCGATATCAGTGATGCACAGCGTGACTTCGGTTTTGATCCGAAATTTTCACTTGAAGAGGGTATTGCGGCTACTGTCGAGGCTTATCAACAATCTAAAACAAAGAAATGATGAAACCTTATATGCGTCCTCCCTATTGGTTTACGATACTGCTGATAGTACTTTTGCTGCCGCTTTTCTCATGGCCATGGCTTGTAGGGGGCATGTCATCGGCGGCAGCTGATGATAATGATGTCAATAACGTGTTGATGATGATATTTCCTATTTATGCCGTCGTAAGCTGTTATTGCGCCTACCGATGTTATGTGACGCGGCGCGCATTGAGCATAATACTGATATTCATACTCATATTGTCATATATCTCCGCTTATTTACTGATTAAATAAAAAAGAAATGGCCGATCAGCGCGATCGGCCATTCTTATAGTAAATAGTAAATGTATTCAGATATAAGTATACGATTTGGCAATAATGTACAGAAGGGTAGGTATATTAGCGACGATAATCTTTGAGAGACTCCTGGAGACGCTGGCGAGCGAAGAAGATACGGCTCTTCACTGTGC
>CAZIPQ010000144.1:0-4391 GCA_964541165.1 uncultured Muribaculum sp. | reverse complement strand
AATAGTTTTTATTTAGATGTGCAACTATTTAACCCTATTATTTTTACAATAACTCTTGTTTTACCTTATTATTAATATATTTGCCTAAATTTTATTTACTCCGGTTAATTTTACTACACAATTATACATTAAGTATAATGATTGCTCGCCCCATATTGCAAATTCAATCACCCAAAACTTGTATTTCTGCGTTTTTTATCGCAACTTTGTACTCCACATTATCAAATTGATACCTAACATGTCATTAATCTTACCAAAACGCTATAAGCAGAAACTCCTCCCCGAAACTACCGAGATAGCTATCAAGTCGATCAAGGAAGGCTTCCAGACCGAACTCGCCGCGGCCCTAAATCTACGTCGTGTCACTGCGCCCCTCTTCGTATTGTCGGGCACCGGCCTCAACGACGACCTCAACGGCGTGGAGCATGCCGTTGCCTTCAACATCGACTGCATGGGCGGTGCACGCGCCGAGGTAGTTCACTCACTCGCTAAATGGAAGCGCGTCAAGCTCGGAGCCTACGACATTGCGCCCGGGTTCGGACTATACACCGACATGAACGCCATCCGCACATTTGAGGATCTCGACAATCTCCACTCGCTCTACGTCGACCAGTGGGACTGGGAAAAGACCATCAACCCCTCCGACCGCAACCTCGACTACCTCAAGGACACTGTGGTAAAGATCTACAACGTGATCCGCGAGATCGAGCGCCGCATCTACCGCCAGTTCCCCCACATCACCCCCGTACTCCCCGAAAACATCACCTTCATTCACACCGAAGAGCTGCTGCAGCGCTATCCCGGCATGTCGCCGCGCGAACGTGAAGCTGCCGCTGCACGCGAGTACGGTGCTATATTTATTATAGGTATAGGAGCCCCGCTTTCCGATGGCGAGCCCCACGACGGACGCGCCCCTGACTACGATGACTGGATCACTCCCAACTCCGACGGCTACCGCGGCCTCAACGGCGACATCGTCGTGTGGAACCCCGTCATCAACGCTCCCTTCGAGCTATCCTCAATGGGCATCCGCGTAAGTCCTGAGTCACTCCGTGAGCAGCTCAAGGCCCGCGGCTGTGAAGAGCGCTCGTCACTCAGCTTCCACAAAGCGCTCCTCGCAGGCGAACTCCCCTACTCAATCGGCGGCGGCATAGGCCAGAGCCGACTCTGTATGTTCCTCCTCCAGAAAGCCCATATCGGTGAGGTACAGGCCTCCATCTGGCCCGAAGAGCAGATCGAAGCCTGCCGCCAGGGCGGCATCACCCTCCTCTGATCCATCCTTCATAATACTGATATTCACATATATAAGCCACGGGCGATCGCCCGTGGCTTATTCATTACCGCCTCAGCCTCCACACTCCCACCAGCGCCAGCCCCGCTACGGCGCCGATCATCCACTCCTTCACTGTGTCGCTCCACGACCGCGTGGCCACAGGCCTTTCCACTATCACCATCGTATCACCGCGCACAATCATCACCGTATCATGCACCGTTTCGCGTCTGTACACCAGCTTCACCCGCTCACGCCCTACGGTGTCACCCGCCGGCGTCACTGTCAGCTTCAGCGTATCGCGCACCAGCACCGTATCACTCCTCACCGCAGCCATCCTCACCTCCTCCCGGCTGCTGACCGCCGGCCCCGTCACACGCCTCCCGCACCCCGTCACCACCAGCACCAGCACCAACAACACCGCCACCATCAAGCCCCTCACATTCCCCATTATGCATTATGAATTATGCATTATGCATTATGAATTACACATCAACCCATCCCGCCTCTCCGTAAAAGCCTTGAACGTGTCAAACGTATCAGCGAGGGCCATCAGCGCGCTATCATGACGGGCGTCATAGTAATTCGTATTGCCGTCCAGCGAGTTACCTCGGAGCGTCCCGCCGACACAGCTCACATTCTCGATCAGCCGCAGCTGCTGTTCCACCATGCTGTGTATCCCTAAATTGCCCGGCGACGCCACCACCTGCTGCGGCCCCGGCAATCCGGCCATAGCCTTATACACCACCACTCCGTCAGGCGACGTCCAGTTGTCCACCGCCTCGTCGATCGACATCAGTCTTGCCTCCTGATTTTCAGGGAAGAGCAGCACCCCCTTGGCCGCGGTCGACAATATCCTGTCATTGAGCGTCAGCAGCCTGTTCACATTCCGTTGCTGCTCTATGATATCCTCGACAAACGGATGTATCTCCCCGTCGATCATCGGATAAAATAGCCACACGTAAGGATGGCGCTCCGCCGTGTACTCCTCAAGTACCTCACCCGTCACCGACAGCATCCGGCAGCGCCATTCAGCCGTAAGCTCCCAGCGCGTATCGACTCCGTCACATGCTTGCTTGCGCCGGCGGCGGTTCTCGGCGTTGATCGCGCTGGCCTCCTGCAACTGGGCGTAGTAGAAGCGCCCGGTACGCCGGTCATGACATCGCAGCCTCTCACGCGTGTCAAGCGACCACACCTCTATCACGCGATACAACCCCGATGGCGCCCGGCCAAAGTCGAGCCCGTCATTGATGCTCTCGCCCAACCGTCGCCCCAGAGCAGTCACCATCAGTTCGCGGGTTCCGTCATTCTCAAGCACTCGTTTTATCCACTCCGCTTTCGCCCGACTCCCGTGGCTGTAGCGCATCACGGCCTGTTTCAGCGTCATGTCGTGAAGCTCTCCCAACAGCTCCACCCCGCCATCACCCGGATCGCCCGCCGGTGTAAGGAAAAATCTCGGCACGCTTACTGCGGTTGCCGTCACCTGACCGTCCTGGCCGCGATCTACACGCTGCACGGCGCAGCCCGATATCAGAAACTCCTCAAAGGTCCTCGAGTCTAGTTCTCCCGTCGCGCTGTCCGCTTTCTGGCGGCTGCGGTAATACCCTGTCACCGTTTTCACAAGCGGTCTTATGATATTGTTGGTTGCCGGATGATGGTTGATCATCTTCACCAGCTCATCCTCACGCCTCAGCACTCCGTTTGCATCCGCCACAAGGTCACACCACTGGTCGCCGAATGTGTACCTTTTAAATCTGAGGCGCCGCTCCCTTAATCGCGCTCCGCCTGACCACGCCTCCCTGGCACGTCTCACATAGTCATTCCCGTTCATAATGCATAATATGGTGTTATCGTTGCAAATGCCGCCATGTCCAGAATATACCGGTCGGCTATATCGGCTACCCCCTCGATCCTGACGTTCTCCGCCGGTGGCCACACTCTCACATCCCGCCCTTCCACCACGGCTACCGGCCTCCTCACGCTCCCCTGCGTATACACCGACCGCTGCAACTGTGCCTCCCGACTGTTTCCGCAGGCAATCACCGCATCGGCCTCCCACTCGTCCGAGCTCACCCGCGTCACCGTCATCACACACTCCGGCAGTATCACGTGTCCTGCGCCACGTCGTTCACACATTTCTGTCACGTCCGTCGTGCCTCTCAGATGCAGGGGCAGCGAGTGATACCAGTCCTTCATCCCTGCTGTAAGCACTGCCGTGACATCGACTCCGTCTTTCCTCACCACCGTATATCCGGTTGACATCGGCTCGGGAAAGGCACGCAGCCGCCACTCATGTAGCAGCTGCGCTTCGGTTAGCGTCACTTTCATTCTCCGCCGCCCGAGTTCTCGTCATCTTCGTCGGTGTCCGGCTCCGTTTCCGGCTCATCCTGAAGTGGTGCGTTTCGAGCCACGATGCGGGTATGGGCTCCCGGATAGCGCAACACCAGGCACGACGCCTCTGTAAGCACCACTGCTTCCGAATTACGCTGACCCGACTTCATCAGGTCGATCGGCATCGCCTTAAAGGGCAGGTGCGTGTACTTCTGCAGATATTCCGGGTCGATCACCATGGCGTCATCGGCGTGACCGCAGGCATCAAACACCTCGCTCAGCACCACATACAGGCGCCCGAACTTCGTATGTATCTCCGTAAAGTCAATGCCCCAGCGTGTCACCGTCTCGGCGGCGCCGATAGCCTTTACCGTCTCCAGACTGCTGAGCGCCTCGATAAAGCCCGAGCCCCCTATGAGTATCTTGCGCGATGACCCCGCATTGCCCGTGAAGGCCTCACGCGACAGTTTCACAAGGTCGGCAGGCGTCAGTGCGCCGCGCTCGTAGCTGAAATCATGGTCAGTCTGATGCCATATACCTTCGGTCATGAACACCTCGCCATGCGATGCGCCTTTGTCAAATCTGAACTTGCGGCCGAAGAGAAAATTCTTCTCCATACCCATTCTCATGTCGATTAGCGCCACCTCCTGCTGGTCGGTCAGCGTCCAGCCCACCTCCTTGGCCGAGTGTCGCTGCAGCATTGACTGCTCCACCTGAGCCTTGAATATCTGGCAATAATTGTTCTTCTTCACCGGCAGTGCCTGCGCATGAGTGGTCTGCACATCCATTT
>CAZIPQ010000143.1:0-4441 GCA_964541165.1 uncultured Muribaculum sp. | reverse complement strand
CCAAATTTTCGTCCGGTTTGCTTCAATGTGAGTCCCATCTCCCGAGGAGACTCACATTGCGCCTAAGTTCATAAGGCTTCAAACCTAACATAAAACACATTTACTATTATGCACTATTTATCGTCTTGTCTAATTCCAATTTTCACAATTCCAATTAGGTAACGCAAAGATATTATATAAAATCGCGTGATTGAAGCAAATCAAAACAGAATCTTGTTAAAATTTGCAATAATATAAATAATTATATTTAATTATCAGCATATTACCCTCTATAAATATTAGTCTAAATTTAAGTTTTATTATACCCTGAAGGCGATTTCAGTCTCAAGTCGTACACAATGAGAGCCAATCTTAATTGTCTGTGACATCAAAATAGCGTAACTTTGCATCATGGATTTACAAACCTTTCAACGCAATCTGAAGCCGTGGATGTTGCCCATAGCGATGGTGATAGGCATCATATTCCACAACTGGATAGGAAGAGTTGCCTTCCTGTCGCCTTACCTCATCTTCCTGATGCTCCTCATAACATTCTGCCGCATCTCGATAAAGGAGATCCGCATCACTCCATTTATATGGGCATTACTTGCCGTACAGATATTTGGAGCTTTAGGCATATATTATCTGCTTTTGCCACTTCACCCCGATGTCGCACAAGGCGTTTTTATCTGCGTATTTTGCCCGACAGCGACGGCAGCCCCGGTCATAACGGCCATGTTAGGCGGTTCGCTCCCCCTGCTGGTCACATATTCATTATTCAGCAACATCGCCGTGGCGCTACTCGCTCCGGCACTGTTTACTATAATAGGTGGCGGTGCTGAAATATCTTTCGGCACTTCGGTAATTACAATCGCATCACGTGTGCTACCGCTGATCCTCGCGCCACTTGCCCTTGCGCTGCTGCTGAAAGCCACGCTGCCACGAGTCCACCGCGTAATCTCCTCTCATCAGTCACTCTCATTTTATATATGGGCCGTGTCACTGATAATCGTTGTCGGCACTTCAGTCAGTTTTGTGATGCACGAACCCCGCGGACTCATCCCCGAGATGCTTTTCATCGCCGGCGGATCGCTCGTGGTGTGCTGCCTGCAGTTCTATGTAGGGCGGCGAATCGGAAAGCGTCTTGGCGACAAAGTGTCAGGCGCACAGGGATTAGGGCAGAAAAATACCGTACTCGCAATCTGGATGGCGCTCACCTACCTCAATCCGGTCACATCAATAGGACCAGCCGCCTATATAGCATGGCAAAACACGATAAATTCGCTCCAGCTTTTCTACAAAAACCGCAAAGAGCGCCGTCAATAAAACTTTACGCGGTTCTTAAATGTTAATATTATAACTTAATTAAGTATAATATGGACAGCGTTTATGACATATTGATGGAACTGCCTCTGCTTAAAGGTTCAAGCAGATTCAAGTTATCGGAGATCGTCGGTACGACGAAATTCCATTTTTTAAAATATCTTCCCGATCAGCCGATAGTCAATGCCGGTGATCCGTGTACTCATGTAGTATTTATCCTGTCAGGCAGCGTGCGTCTCACTATCGCCAACTCATCGCAACGTTTCAAGATATCCCAGACCCTGACAGGGCCTAATGTCATATCTCCGGAATTTCTTTTCGGTCCCGACACACGCTATCCAGGATCAGTGGTGGCGCTGGAACCCACGAGCATACTCCAGATCTCAAAAGCCGACTATATAAAGATACTCAACAGTGACCAGACATTCCTCTTCAATATCCTCAACTCACTGTCAACCAAAGCTCAGAAATCCGTAAGCGGTATCCTGGCCCTCACCTCGGGAAAGCTGGAGGAACGTATCGCATTCTGGGTAATATCACTCACTCAGCCCACTTCATCCAACATCACCATCATGGCAAAGCAACGCGACCTGTACACTTTATTCGGAGTACAGCGCTCATCGTTCTTCTCCACATTGGATGACATGAAAGCACAGGGCTATCTGGACTATGACGCCAACGAAATACGTTTTCTGTCACGCCAGAAGCTTCTGGATCTTCTCGATACCGAAGGTTAGACAAGCTCACATATAAGCGTAGCCGACGACGAGCCGGTGACGCGTACCTTCACGAGGTCGCCCACGCGAAAATCACCGCGTGGAAATACGCATGTCTTGTTCTGCTGCGTACGGCCCACCATATACAGTTTCGACCGCTTTGACACGCCCTCTACAAGCACTTCAAACTCACGGCCAACATCACGGCGGTTGCTTTCAGCCGACAGCTCATTCTGAAGAGCTATCATCCGGTTGAGACGGTCAATCTTAACATCCTCCGGCACATTGTCAGGCATCGTTCGGGCAGCCAGAGTGCCGGGACGTTCGCTGTATTTAAACATAAATGACGAGTCAAATCCGACTTCGCGCATCAGGCTCAGCGTAAGCTGAAAATCCTCTTCCGTCTCATCATGGAATCCGGTAAACAGGTCAGAGGATATGCCACAGTCAGGTATCGCCTTTCTGATGGCGGCGATACGGTCAAGATACCACTCCCGCGTGTACTTGCGGTTCATGGCTTTCAGCACCGAATTAGAACCCGACTGAACCGGCAGATGTATATGGTTGCAGACATTCGGATACTTTGCGATCGTGGCAATTATCTCATCGCTCATATCCTTGGGATGACTCGTTGTGAAACGTATCCTCATATCGGGTGCCGACTCGGCCACCATCGCCAGCAGCCGGGCAAAGTCAATCCGCTCACCGTCAGGCGCCACATAAGAGTAACTGTTGACATTCTGTCCGAGCAAAGTCACCTCCTTAAATCCTCGCGCACGAAGATCGGCCACCTCACCGAGTATACTGGCAGCCTCGCGGCTGCGTTCGCGGCCGCGGGTATAGGGAACAATACAATATGAGCAGAAATTATTGCATCCGCGCATGATGCTTACAAACCCCGACACACGGTTGCCGGTAATCTTCATTGGCATGATGTCACGGTAAGTCTCCGTTGTCGACAGCTCCACATTAATCGCCTTCTCACCGGCCTCGACGGCAGAAAAGAGCGCAGGCAGATCATTATAGGAGTCCGGGCCGGCCACGAGATCAACGCCAAAGCTGTTGATAAGCTCATCCTTGACACGCTCGGCCATGCATCCCACGACGCCGATGATAAGCCCTCCCTTGCGCTTGCGACGCAGCGATCCGAGGTGCTGAAGGCGCGAATGGATCTTCTGCTCGGCATTATCGCGTATCGAGCATGTATTAAGCAACACGGCATCGGCCTCCTCAACACTGTCGGCCATATCATAGCCCACCGTCGACATTATAGCCGCAATCACCTCACTGTCAGCCACGTTCATCTGACAGCCGTAAGTCTCGATAAATAGCTTTTTATCTATCCTGTTTTTATCATCCTGAGTCATATCGCTGATGCTAAAGCGCTTTTGTTCATACAATATTTTGACAATTGGCGCATTTTTTATATTTTTGTGCAAAAATACAAAATTTCGTTGAGATGGTCAACCAATCCCATGCTCAACACATCAAAAAGTCAGTTACCTGAACAAAACAGTACACTAAAAACAATAGTTTTATCGCTATGGCATTACCTATCATCAGCGCGGCCGATGCTGCGGAGATCGTAAAGCACGCCGACACCGTGGCCGTGTCAGGCTTTACCGCCGCCGGTTCGCCCAAAGCCGTTACCGAGGCTATCGCACACAAAGCAGAGGCCGAGCACGCCGAGGGACGTCCTTTCAAGATTAACCTCTATTCAGGTGCATCAACCAACAATCATGCCGACGGGGCTCTCGCACGCGCCCATGCACTGCATCACCGTTCTCCTTATCAGAACACCCCCGACCTGCGTAAAACCATCAACTCACGCGACACAAGCTATTTTGACCTCCATCTGTCAGAACTGGCACAGAAATTCCGCTATGGCGCACTCGGCGGCATCGACCTCTTCATCATCGAGGCTGCCCGCGTAGGCGACAACGGCGAGATCGTACTTGGCAACGGCGTAGGCAACGGTCCTACATTCGCTCCAATGGCCAAGAAGATCGTTATCGAGCTCAACGAGCATCTGACTCCGAAGCTCGAGGGTCTGCACGACATCTATCTGCCCCTCGATCCGCCCAACCGCCGCGAGATACCTATATATAAGCCGGCCGACCGCATCGGCGACACACTACTGAAAGTAGATCCCTCTAAAATCATCGGTGTAGTCAAGACCAACTATACTGACGGCGTGAAAGGCTTCACTCCGCTGGACGATGTTACCAAGCAGATCGGCGCCAACGTTTGCGACTTCCTGATCAAAGAATTGCGCCGCGGCGGCATACCCAAGTCATTCCTGCCCCTGCAGAGCGGCGTGGGCAACGTAGCCAACGCAGTGCTCTTCGGTCTTGCCGACTCAAAGGAGATCCCCGCATTTGAAATGTACACCGAGGTTATCCAGGATGCCGTGATCGACCTGA
>CAZIPQ010000142.1:0-4621 GCA_964541165.1 uncultured Muribaculum sp. | reverse complement strand
ATGCGGACGTCAAATTCCACGGCACGCTCGGAGCGTGAGCGTACGCGGGTAAGCCTGTAGTAATACATTTCCTGTGCGTCCCATGTGCGTATCTTAATCTGGCGTGTCTCGCGTGACGGTATTGAACAGTCGACCCTAACGCGCCGGGCATGCAGCATGTCACCCTTCATGTCGTGATACACAAGGTCAAGAGTAATTCCGGTGATCAGCGAGTCGGTAAGATTAGTGGCGAAGAATGATTCAAAATGTGACCGCATCGGTTTGTCAAATCCATGGATGACAAGAGAATCGGCAGAAATGATCGGCAACAGCGTATCGGTAGGCACTATCGGCAGCGAAATGACCTGCTGCGAACGTGACAGGCGTCCGCGCGTGGTACGGGTGTCGGCCTCGGAAGCGATCCAGACAGCAAGCATGGAGACTATCAGCAGCAAGCGGCCTGCGGTCATAGGTACACGGGAATTAGAGGAATACCGCCGGGCCTGGGATATACACGGACGCAGCCGTCATAGGTGTCGTCGCTGTCACGGGTCACTCCCCTTACATGAAAACGGGTAAGGTAAGGGATGGCGCGCCACAGCTGCATGCGGACCTGCCAGCCGAGTGGTTTGAAAGCGAGGTGGCTGTCATCGGTAAGCCTTAACGAGAACTTGCGCGTCCGGAAAAGACGGGATCCGCCGTCGAAGTCAGTGCAAAGCGAGGCATGGAACGTTCCGGCAGCGCCAGCAGGAACGATGTGCCCCATGACAGTACCCGGCATTACAGACCGGCGGCCCGACTCGATGATCGTCACCGTATATCGGTCCTGCAGGTTGCCAACAGGCGACATGTGGTCCATTTCGATGGCTACAACGGCACCGGTGGAGGGAAACCGCCACACGCCTTCGAGCGGAGCAAGAGGACGGGCGGCGAAACGAGAGATCACGGAATCGCGCGTGGCATAACGGGCCACGGCATCATCATCAGGAGACGAGGCCAGCGCGGATGCCGGGAAAGCCATACAAATGACGAGCACCGGCAGGAGAAGGAGGAGAGAGCGGCGCGAAGTCAAGCAGAGACGATATTATCAGATGGTCTTGAACTGATACTGGAGTCCGAAGCTGAGTACCTCACGAAGCTGGAAGCGGCCCCAGTCCTTGTTGGTGGTAGGACGGCTCGAGTCGTAGCGCATGTGCACGAACAGCTGTGTCGACAGGTAACGGTTGATCGACAGGTTGAGGGTATTCTCCCAGTCGCTCTGGATGTAGGTATAGTCGGAGAAGATGAAGAAGCGTGAGGCATACGAGATGTTCCACATGATGTCCCAGGTCACCTTCACCTCGGCGTTGCTACCGATCTCGCTTACTGACTTATGACCTTCGGAGATGCCGAACTTAGTGACATCAAGGCGATTGTCGGCCACCATCTTCATGTTGTAAGAGAGCGGCGCCACCGACATGTCCATCTTGAAGCGACGGGGCTTGTTGACATAGTTGTAGGTCATACCGAGACCGAGGTTGAGCTCGGCGGGCGAAAGGAAAGCAGCCTTGAGGTCGTGCGAATTAGGCTTGTAATTGTCGAAGAGCTGAGTCTTGAACGTGGCAGTGAGCGAGTAGTACCAGTGGCGGATGGCCTTGAGACCGAGAGTACCGTTGAACTGGAACAGGTCCTGGTTGATCAGATAGCTGTGGACCTCATCGTTGGGGGCGTTGGTCACGCCGACCTTATACTGGGTAGTGGCCTCGACGATCCAGTCGGGATGGAACTTGTCGTTGAGCTTTACGTTCCAGTTGACACTACCGAGAACGTTGACGTTGTTGTTGCCGCCCTGATACCAGTTGGGGCTCACAAACGCCTGAGAGAACTGCAGTGAGCTGTTGAAAGTGTGGAGCCAGTTCTTACGGCCGAAGTCGACGGTCGTGATCTCGGTATTCTTGTGGGTCGAGTCCATTGCGATGACAATCTCATTAACCGTGATACGCTTAGTGGCAGGATCGACAACGGCCTGATACTGTTTGGGAGGTGCGGGCAGATGATAGAGATTGTAGCGCACGGCGGGCATATTCTCAAGCAGATAGCGCTGCTTCAGCGAACGGTAGCGCGCACGGCTGTCGCTCACCTCGCGGAGCCAGTCGAGATCAGGATTGCCCGATGCCAGGATGCCCTCGCTATCAGTGACGTCGTAAGGAGCCATGATAGCGATGCTGTCGAACACGGCGGGCATAAACGCGATCAGAGGGAGCGGATAAGAAGGAATCAGCTCCAGCGGCACGAAGGGGCGCTCGATGAGCATGGTGTCGCCGTCGAACAAGAAGTCGGCAAAGATCATGTCAAGCTCTTCCTCAGCCGGACTTTCAGATACAGCGACGCTGTCACTGCTGATCTGAAGGAGCTCAAGCAGACTGCGGTCAGCCTGAGACTGGGCGGCTACGTTCAGAGAACTAAACAACAGAGTGATTAATGAAATTACAGCTGAGATGGGAAATTTTGACATGATATACTTTTAGTCTTGGTTATAATACGGCACAAATTTACGCAAAAAAATACAAACAAACTACTTTATACCTATGTATATGGTACATGTGCCAAAGGTGAGACGGCGGAAATAACACTCGCGGAAACCTGCGCCGCGCATCAGCGACAGCATCTCATCGCCCTGCGGGACAGCCGCTATGCTCTCGGGCAGATAGGAATAGGCGCGGACGTCATGTGACACCATGCGGCCCACGACAGGAATGATGCGGCGGGTATAGAGATTGTAGAACGGGCGCACGACCGGAGAGACCGGGACAGACAGCTCGATGACACACAGCACTCCCCCGGGACGCAACACACGGTACATCTCGGCATATCCGCGGTCAAGATGCTCGAAATTGCGCACGCCGTAGGCGACAGTGACACAATCAAACACCTCCTGCGGGAATGGCAGGTCAAGGCAGTCGCCCTCGATGAAGCGCACGCTCTCGCTGACTCCGGCAGCCTCGGCCTTACGACGCCCCACGGCCAGCATGCCCTCGCTGAGATCAATGCCGGTGATGCGGTCGGGGTGCAGCTTACGGTTGAGCAGCAGAGCAAGATCGCCCGTACCGGTGGCGACATCCAGAATGTGCTGCGGACGGTGACGGCGCAACATCCTGACGGCACGGCGACGCCACAACCGGTCGATACCGAATGTCATCATGCGGTTCATAAAATCGTAAGCGGGGGCGATGGAGTCAAACATCTCCCTCACCTGCTCGGTCTTGCTACGGCTGTCATCGTAGGGGTTGATCTTCTCGGCTTTTACTTCCATAGCGGAGTGATATAATAGCAGTGACGCGGATCCATAGGGCCGCGTCACTGCGATATGACATGATAAATCAATTAACGGTTTTCAAGCCAGCGGGTCACATTGCCGGCGATGCGGGCGGTAAGGTCGCTCTCGTCGCTCTTGACAAACTTCTCGCCGGTGATGTGCTCATACAGCTCGATGTAGCGCTCGCTGACACTGTCGCAGTAGGCATCGGTCATCTCGGGCACCACCTGGCCGGGCTTGCCCATGAAGTCATGCTCGATAAGCCACTGGCGCACGAACTCCTTGCTGAGCTGACGCTGCGGCTCGCCCTTCAGGAAGCGCTCCTCATAACCGTCGGCATAGAAGTAGCGTGAAGAGTCGGGGGTGTGGATCTCGTCGATGAGATATACCTTGCCGTCGCGCTTGCCAAACTCATATTTGGTGTCAACGAGGATAAGACCCTTCTCGGCAGCCATAGCGGTGCCGCGTTCGAAGAGGGCGCGGGTGTAGCGCTCCATAGTCTCGTAGTCCTCTTTGCTGACGATGCCCTGGGCTATGATCTCCTCACGTGAGATATTCTCATCGTGACCGGCCTCGGCCTTGGTGGTCGGGGTGATGATGGGCTCGGGGAAGCGCTCGTTCTCGCGCATGCCGTCGGGCAGCTTCACGCCGCACAGCTCGCGGCATCCGGCCTGATACTCGCGCCAAGCGCTGCCGGTCAGGTAGCCGCGTATGATCATCTCGACCCTGAAGCCCTCACATTTGTAACCCACGGTCACCATGGGGTCGGGCGTAGCCAGCTTCCAGTTAGGAACGATGTCGGCGGTCGCGTCAAGGAAGGTTGCCGCTATCTGATTGAGCACCTGACCCTTGTAGGGGATACCCTCGGGCAGAATAACGTCAAAGGCCGAGATGCGGTCGGTCGCAATCATCACCATAATGTCATCGTTGATGGTGTAGACATCACGCACTTTGCCGTGATACACTGCGGTTTGACCCGGAAAATGAAAATCGGTGGTTACTAATGTATTTGCCATTGCTTGGTTAGTGAAATTATTGGTTGTTTTTATCAGTTGTCAATTGTCGTCGTGAGTCTCGGCATGCTGCCTGTGCTGCTCGGCCTGTTCCTTGTCGTATGCCTCATAGGCCTGCACGATGCGCTGCACAAGCTGATGGCGCACGATATCCTTCTTGCCGAACTCCACCTTGCCAATGCCCGGAATGTCACGCAGAATCTTCAGCGCCTGTACCAGGCCCGACACCGTCGAGCGAGGCAGGTCAATCTGGGTCACGTCGCCCGTTATTATCATCTTCGCGTTCATGCCCAGTCGGGTCAGGAACATCTTGATCTGGTGGGTGGTGGTGTTC
>CAZIPQ010000141.1:0-4656 GCA_964541165.1 uncultured Muribaculum sp. | reverse complement strand
GAGATTGGACGTTTCTAAATTTATATGAATTTATACTAATGCACGGAAATCAGCTAAACCGGCAGGAATTTATTTTGTTATAATAATGAAATCGAAATGTGAGACATTACGCATTGATCATTATTTAACTAACAATGAAAAGATTATGGAAATAAAAATATGGGCCGATTTCGCTTGTCCCTATTCGTATATCGGGGAAGCGCAACTGATGGAAGTTATAGAAAAGGAGGGACTTTCCGATAAGGTAAAAATTAAATTCCTGTCTTATCAACTTGACCCGAAAGCACCTGTGATTCCTACCGAGACTATGACTCAGCATTTCATGTCGGGTCATGAATTCACGGAACAACAGACACAGCATCTAATGGAGAAAATCACTAAGCGGGCTGCGAGTGTAGGCCTTGACTACAAGCTCGGCACAACTCAGGTGTGCAGTACCTTAGATGCTCACAGGCTGATGGAATACGCACAGGCAAGCGCCGTTCCACAGAGCACCGTGATTAAGCTGAATTTCGCTCTATTCCATGCCAATTTCATTGAAAATCTCAGGTTGTCAGATCATCAGGTTCTCCTGTCGATTGCAGAGAAATGCGGGCTGGACACTGCGGCTGTCAAGGATGTGCTTGAGAGCAACATGTATGCCGACCGGGTCGAAGCTGAAGAGCAGGAAGTAGACCAGCGTAAGGATTTTGACCTTATTCCGTATATGGTATTCAATGACGCGACCGTACTTCAGGGCGTGATAAGTCCGGAAGCGATGAAGAAAGCTCTCGCAATGTAATCTTCGCCCCCAAATATGGGTAATGAAGAAATTTCCAATATGAGAATTGAACCGGAGGGGCACCATCGTGTTATAACTATATAATTGCTCACAAATGGTGAGCCTATGTCTAACACACAATACACCCTCCGTTATGGAATTACTCGATTGGCTCGTGAAGACATTGCGTGATAATCCCGCAATAGCGATCTTCCTCACTCTTGGTATCGGTTTCTGGATCGGGAAACTGAAATATAAGACTTTTTCATTAGGTACAGTCACCTCGGTGCTTCTTGTAGGAGTACTCGTAGGGCAACTTGACATACCTGTACCCGGACCTATGAAGCAGGTATTCTTCCTGCTGTTCCTTTTTGCAATAGGCTACAGCGTAGGCCCGCAGTTTTTCGCTTCGCTGCGAGGTTCCGGCTTGAAGCAGGTTCTTTTTGCCGTAGTTATGTGCCTCATAGTTCTCGGAACGACCATTGGAGTTGCCAAACTATTCCATTACAACAAAGGTGAGGCTGCAGGACTTTTCTCCGGAGCACAGACAGTGTCGGCGGTAATAGGAGTTGCCGATGACACAATCCAGAGCATCAACGCCTCGGCCGCCGACAAGACTAACTGGACCAACATCATTCCTGTCGCCTATGCGGTGACATACATATTCGGTACAATCGGCTCAGCATGGATCCTCGGAACATTAGGCCCGATGATGCTCGGCGGTATAAAGAAAGTGAAGCAGCAGACCGAGGATCTTGAGCGAAGCATGAATCAGGATCCGGCGTCATCCGATCCCGCACTTGTCAGTGCATGGCGTCCTGTGGTTTACAGGGCATATAATGTGGAAAGCTCATGGTTTGACACACCACGTACCGTCAAGGAGATCAAAGAATATCTTGAGTCGCAAGGCCGTCGCCTGTTTATCGAGCGCGTGCGCAGCGGAGCCGACGTAACTACCAATCCCGCACCTGACTTTATCGTCAAGAAAGGTGACGAAATAGTACTTTCGGGCCGACGCGAGTTTGTGATTGAGGATGAGTCATGGCTCGGCCATGAGGTGTCCGATGCATCGCTCCTATCCTTCCCCGTAGAACGTATTCCGGTGATGGTAGCCTCAAAGAACACGGTAGGTATGACCGTAGCCGAATTCCGCGAGTCACCGCAGATGAAAGGTGTGGTTATCGACATGATAAAGCGTGGTGGAGTGGAAATTCCTGTCACGGCTTCCACACGGCTCCAGCGCGGCGACATGCTGACCATCAGCGGCGCGGTAGCCGACGTCAACTCTGCAGCATCATATATCGGATATCCTGACAAGCCTACCACAGCCTCCGACATGGTATTTATCGGTATCGGCATCGCCATAGGCGCACTTATCGGAGCCATTACACTGCATCTCGGCGGAATACCTGTGAGCCTCTCGACAAGCGGTGGCGCACTGATAGCCGGTCTTGTACTGGGATGGCTGCGATCAAAGCACCCGACTTTCGGACAAATCCCGGATTCAGCCGTATGGGTATTCAATAACGTAGGCCTTAATATGTTTATCGCAGTCATAGGCATCTCAGCCGGCCCGACATTCATATCAGGGTTGCAGCAGGTAGGATGGCAGATGCTCGTTGCCGGCGCAATCGCCACAAGCGTGCCCTTGCTTATCGGTATATTTCTCGGTGATAAGGTATTCAAGTTCCATCCGGCCATAACCCTCGGTTGTGTGGCAGGTTCCCGAACAACTACCGCGGCACTCGGTGCCATTCAGGATTCCCTGCAGTCAACTGTCCCCGCAATGGGATATACAGTTACCTATGCCATCGGTAATACGCTGCTGATACTATGCGGTCTATTGATGGTACTGATGTAAGGAATACAATAATAAACAGGAAAATTAAAAATTTTAAGATATGAACTCCAATATTAAAGCCAAGGAGCGGGAACTCGCAAAGATGAGTCCGTTCGAGATCAAAAACACACTTATCAGTCTTGCCAAGAAAGATGCAAGAAAATCGACAAGGC
This sequence comes from uncultured Muribaculum sp., assembly GCA_964541165.1. Lineage (GTDB taxonomy): Bacteria > Bacteroidota > Bacteroidia > Bacteroidales > Muribaculaceae > Muribaculum. The sequence continues at coordinate 1,883 of CAZIPQ010000141.1, read as the reverse complement.
AGTTCCTGAATGCCGGCCGAGGAAATCCTGACTGGATATCCACCACTCCGCGCGAAGCATTTTTCCTGCTCGGACAGTGGGCTCTGACCGAATGTACACGCAGCTTCAAGGCCGAGCCCGGAATTGCAGGCATACCGGCAAGTGAGGGCGCTATGGACCGCCTCAACCACTTCCTTATGGTTAATTCCACTCTGCCCGGAGCCCTGTTGCTCAACGAGGCTATAAAATATTGCACGGAGACACTTGGTATAGATCCCGACTCACTCGCATACGAATGGGCCGAAGGAATAATCGGCGACCAGTACCCTACTCCCGACCGAATGCTCGAGCACTCCGAAGAGATCGTACGGGCCTACATGGCACAGGAGATGGGCAACAACGCTCCCGGATTGGGAAAGGAATATGACCTGTTTGCCACCGAGGGCGGAACGGCAGCCATGTGCTACATCTTCGATTCGCTCCAGGCCAACCATCTTGTCAACAAGAATGACCGCATAGCCCTGATGACTCCTATATTCACCCCATATCTGGAGATTCCGGAACTTGACAGGTATGAATTTGACGTAGTCAACATCTCGGCGTCGCAGATGGATAAGAATGGGCTGCATACATGGCAGTATCCCGATTCTGAGCTCGACAAGCTGCGTGATCCTGCAGTGAAACTGCTGTGCCTTGTCAATCCGTCAAATCCACCATCGTATAAACTTGATGAGGAGTGCATGAAGAAGATCGTGGATATCGTGAAAAACGACAACCCGAACCTGATGATTGTGACCGACGACGTCTACGGAACATTTGCCAAAGACTTCCGTTCGCTCATGTACGAATTGCCTCAGAATACACTTTGTGTATACTCATTCTCAAAATATTTCGGTGCCACAGGCTGGCGACTCGCTGTAATCGCGCTTGCCAAAGAGAATATTTTCGACCGGCTGATCGCCGCACAGCCCGAGATCCAGCGTAAAGACCTCTTCGGACGTTACCGCTCGATGACTCCGGATCCGGATACTCTGAAATTTATCGACCGTCTGGTGGCTGACTCGCGTGCAGTTGCCCTGAACCATACAGCAGGCCTTTCCACTCCGCAACAGATACAGATGGCACTGTTTGCCCTGCTGTGTCTTACCGATAAAGAGAATGCCTACAAGAAGGCAATGCAGGATATGATCGAGCGTCGTCTCAGCGCCCTCTGGAAATCAGCCGGACTCACACTCGTCAAGGATGCCGACCGTGTAGGATATTACTCGGAAATCGACATCATGGTATGGGGAAAGAAGTTTTACGGAGATAAATTCTGCGAATGGCTTAAAGCCAGCCACGAGCCCCTCGACATAGTGCTCCGTCTTGCCAAAGAGACTTCCGTAGTGCTGCTTAACGGTAGCGGTTTTGCAGGTCCTGACTGGAGCGTGAGAGCTTCATTGGCCAACCTTACTGAGGCTGACTATAACAAGATCGGCGAGGCAATACGACACATCCTCGACTCTTACCACGAAGAGTATCTTAAGGCAGGAAACAAAGATTGAAATCTGACAATATGAAAGAAGTGCCCGGCAGCCAATTGCCGGGCACTTCTTATTTATACGGGTTTAATATGATCAGCGGATCACTACCTTCTCAACCTTAACGCTGCCGTCAGCATAAACGGTGCGGATGATGTTGAGACCCTGACGGGGTTCACCAAGACGGATACCGTCAACAGTGTAAACCTCTACTGCAACTACCTCTGATGCCTCGGGTGCGAATACATCCTCGATAGAATTGGTTCCGTCATAGTTCTTCGATACTGTACCGTTGTTGAGCACATACAAGTCATATACCTGAGCCTTTGTGCTGCCACCGGTGTGAGCCAGGCGTACATACTGGTCACCACCCTCGTTAACTGA
>CAZIPQ010000140.1:0-4708 GCA_964541165.1 uncultured Muribaculum sp. | reverse complement strand
GTGGGTATAAACTAAGTGCGCCATCATCACGACGGCGCACTTCTGTAATCTACAATCTATAAAAACATATATATTCTGAAAAAACGGTCAGTAAGATTGTTCCAAATTTATGTAAAACTATTGTTGTAAACAAGCGTTTGTGCTGCACAACATATTGTATGCTATGCAACATCCTTGCACAACTATTTTATAGGATAGCGTGCGGCTTTCAGAACCCACGGAAAGGGACTTTTTGTAACGATAGCCTTGTCTTTTTTCACGCGATGATATAGCTCCATCGCTTCGGCGGCGTTGTCGGCTCCTCCGGCGATAACGTAGTAAAGCGGCTCTGAAGTCATGACAACAGTGGCCTGTGGATAGCCGGCATCACGCAGACGCTGTGCCTGACTGCGCGCGTTGAATATCTGCTTGAACTGATTGACGGCTACCGAGTAGGGCTTTACGTCATCGGGATTGGTAAAATCCTTGACCGCAGCAACCATCACGGTGTTCATCGGTACGGTGTCATTGCCGGCCACCATGCGTGATTCAACCGACTCGTTGCGTATCTTTTCGTAGACGGTGCCTTCGACGGGCGATTTTTGCTCCGATTTGCGATGGGCCACTTCGTAGGCGGCGCGGTAGTTGGCCTCGGTAGTACGGCAGCCTGTCAGGATGCATGCGGCCAGCATTATAAAAAATAGGGTATATTTCATAATCGTGGTTTTGATAGTTCGATGATTTCAAGATCTTTGAATGTCCCGTTGTCGATGGTCAGGCGTACGAGGGTGCGCTGTCGTTGCCAGCCCTGTACTCCTGCCGCTCCGGGATTAATGTGGAGTATGTCGAGTTTTGGGTCGTGCATTACTTTCAGTATGTGGCTGTGCCCGTCCACCATCAGTTTGATGTCGTTTTCGCGTATGAGTGTCGGCATGCCTTTGGAATAGCGGCCGGGATAGCCGCCGATATGAGTCAGCAGCACTCTGACGCCCTCAATGTCGAAGATCAGCATTTCCGGACACATGCGGCGCACTATGCCATGGTCGACATTGCCCGAAACGGCCCTCACGGTAGGCCCGATCGCCTTGAGGCGTTCGAGAAGTTCCGCATCGCCTATGTCGCCGGCATGCCATATCTCGTCACATTCCGCGAAATGCAGGGCATATCGGTCATCCCAATGGCTGTGGGTGTCGCTCAGTATCCCTATGCGTGTCATTGTTTGATCAGTCGTGCATAACGTATGAGGGCCGTGTTGACCTCGCCGTTCATGTTATCGATGACATAGCGCAGCGACAGATGGTTGACGCCCTCTTTGAGCTTGACCGAGATCATATTGCTGAAGCCGGTCGACATCCATTCGTCGATGCCGCGCTGAGGCATTACGATGGGGCCTATCTCCGCGTCATCTACGTAAAGTAGGCGTATGGCGCATTTGTTCTCGGTATTTACCGGACCTGATCCATTGGCATAACGTACGTCAAAATAGTATTCACCTCCTTCGGGTACCGTCACGTCAAAATGCAGGTCGCGGTTGTGGGTGCGCGTGGTCTCGATAAACGAGCGGGCAATCTCGCGGTTGGGTATCAGCTTAGTGCCGGTAGTGCCCATTGCCGATGCCGGTATCTCGGTAAGCGCTGACGCCGGTATGTAGGTGTAGGGACGGTTGGTGAAACCGACATACTCCTCATTACGCACCGGAACTACATCCATCAGTGAGAATATTCCCTGTGGAACGAATGTCACCGACGGGGTATTGACCTGCTGGAGGAATGTGGAGTTGACGGTGATGTTGTAGGCGACACTCGGATTCGGGTTGGCGATATGCCCTTCGCGCTCACCGTTCCAGTCGATGATCGGGGTGGCGGGCATCCATTCCACGGGGGCATTATTTATCGTACGGTCAGGAACTGTCTTGTTTGACATCGTGATCTCTACTGTCACGTCACCTTTCACCGAGTCGGGGAGGAAGGCGTTGTCGGCAGTCTCTCCATTGATGGTAAAGCGGCTTATCGCAATGCCTGTGCCATTGACTTTTACCGTGACGTTGGCATCGCGGTAACGCAGCGGGCCGAACGTCTTGACGCCTGTAAGGGCCTGAGGCACTACGGGGGCAAAGGCGATGCCGTCGGGCCGGAAGTCCATACCCATGATGACGCGCATAATCATACCGGCCATACCGGCGCAGCTCCACAGCTGGCTGTCGGAGTTGACGGCAGTGCCGCGGTAGTCACCGTTGTGGGCTACGAAAAGCTCCTTGTTGGTGCCGAACATAGCTGCCGCACGCATCATGGCTCCGAGTCCCTTCTCGACCGCGGCCATATTGCCGGCCTTGGCTGCGGCGATGTTCCAGTAAGCCTGCACGAAAGGCCACACGGCATCGTTGTGATAAGGCTTGATGTCAGGAATCTGCGGATAGATCGAGGAGATGCCGTAGGGAGTATAGGGAGTGCGGCTTATTATCGACCTGGCCATTTCATGATTGGCCACATCAAATATTATGGCCAGTGCCTGACCGAGATTGTCGACGCTCTGTGACTGGATCGGATATACGCCTCCATACAGATATTGTCCGTAGTAGCCTCGGTTGGGTATCCACAGATTGTTGTTTATGGAGTTGGAGATCTCCTTGTCGATGCCGAGCCACATTGGCATTATGTTGCAGTCGGGAAGTGCCTTTATCATGTTGTCGCGCACCTTGAACGCTTCAGCAAACATCACATTGGTGCCGAGACACATCGACTCGTAGATATCCTTGGGCTGCATCCACTTCGGGTAGGTCTGCTCGCGCCAGTCGAGATAGCTCTGCTCGCCCTGCATCAGCTTGTAGGCGGGATTCCACACCATGCGCATGTCGTCGTTCAGGGTATTCTCTATTGCCGGCAGCGCGCGGCGAAGAATTTCGGTGTCGCCGGTCACTTTGTAGATTTCCCATGCCGCCATAGCCCATACGACACGGTCGCTCGACACGGGCCATGAGCCACCGGTACCGGTATCCTGTATTATTATCTCACCGTCAGTGCCGCGCTTCAGCTTGGCGTAGAGCGAGCGGAGCGATGTGGCCGGATCAAGGGCGGCCAGTGACAGATACACCGCGTAGCTGACATCGCGGGTCCATACACCATCCCACTCCTTGCCGGCGCGGAAAGTCGAGTCAGGACGCACGTTGCTCATTATGTCGGCGATAGCCATATTGTACAGCGCGTCGACGAGCGGCTGGTCAGAGGTGTATCGCGGCATTGATTCCGGCAGTGAGTCAGTGCGCCAGCCCGTGGGATCGGCCGGACGGTCGGTTGTCGGATTAAGATGCAGGGTAACGGTGTAGATGCCGTTTCCCGAATCGGTGAGTTTGCGGTCATGCTTTCCGTACAGATTGTCGAAGTCCCAGCTTAGCGGATCGACACTGCCCGCTACCCACACGCCCTTGAAGTCATCGCGGTAGATGGTGTCGTTGGTGGGGGTTACGTAATATCCGAGACGCTTGAATGAATCGAGCACCGGCGTCATGTTGACTTTCATGGTCCACTCTGTGTCTTTCGGAAGCTGTCCGGCATGGGCGGCCTTTATCGAGTCGGCCTGTTCCAGCGCCTGTCCGAAAGTGAACACTGTATCGGTGCCTATCATGACGGTGTGTTCCTTTCCTGCGGGAAGCTCGTTGTCGCGGCTGTTAAGCGAAAGACGGAAGTGAAGCAACCGTGACACGCCGCTTGACTCAGGGCTCCGGTAATTGGTGGTGATTTCAGTGGGGCTTACCACGCGGGCCACGAAGTCACCCTGCACCACACTGTCGGTGTAGACTGTAAATTCATCGGAAGTATAAATGATATTTGTGCTGTCGGCCGAACGGGTGCCGCACGAACTCAGCAAAAGGGCTCCTGCCGCTGCTGAAAGCATAGATTCACAGAGTTTCATCGATAAATGATGTAAATAGTATTCAAGACACGAATATAACACTTTTTAAGTGAATTTTATCCGCTCCATCTATGGAAAATTGTTAAATTTGTATATACTGCAGAGGAAAGCGCAGTGAACCGCTTGCCCTCACGGCGTGTTTTTACAAGGAATAAAATTGTAAGCTTATGGCAGACTCTAATTTCATAGACTACGTTAAGATCCTGTGTCGTTCAGGTAAGGGTGGCGCCGGATCGCGCCATTTTTACCGCGCTAAATATATACCTAAAGGTGGTCCTGACGGCGGCGACGGCGGCCGTGGCGGTCACATCATCCTCCGTGGCAACAAAAATATGTGGACGCTGTTGCCGCTTAAGTATCAGCGTCATGTCTTTGCCGGCAATGGCCAGAGCGGTTCCGGTAACCGCAGTTTCGGCAAGGATGGTGAGGACAAGGTGATCGAAGTCCCCTGCGGCACCGTGGTATTTGATGCCGAGACAGGTGAATTTCTCTGTGAAGTCACTCAGGACGGTGAGGAGATAAAGCTGCTCCGCGGCGGTCGCGGCGGCCTCGGCAACTGGCACTTCAAGAGTGCCACCAACCAGACTCCGCGTTATGCCCAGCCGGGTGAGCCTGCCATCGAGAAGTCGGTCATCCTGGAGCTTAAACTGCTCGGTGATGTAGGTCTTGTGGGATTTCCCAATGCAGGTAAGTCCACGCTTCTGTCGGCAATCTCTGCGGCCCGTCCCAAGATAGCCGATTATCCGTTTACCACAATGGAGCCTCAGCTCGGCATTGTAAGCTACCGTGACAATCGTTCATTTGTCATGGCCGATATCCC
>CAZIPQ010000139.1:0-4743 GCA_964541165.1 uncultured Muribaculum sp. | reverse complement strand
CTCGGCAAGATCAATACCTTCGGCGCCGTATATGCAAAGGCAGCTCCCGGCGACTTCACCTTCTTCCGCATCTCAACCGACGATACAGCAGGCGAAATCAAGGGCTACCTCGGCAAGGGCGAGATCACTGCCGATCCTTACGGAATGGACGGCTGTATCGCAGTCACCAAGGTCGACAATCTGCAGAGCCTCATGAAGTTCATCTGCAAGAACGGTTTCGAACATCACGTAGCTATGGTACGCGGCGATGTTGTCGATATCCTCCGCGAGGCAGTAGAGAACTATCTCGGATGGGATCTTTACGTTCACGAGTAATCACACTACCCAATACGGATACTCATGATTCTCGTTGACAATTATATTCTGGCCATCATATGCTGCTGTATATGCTGTATATGCTGGGGTTCATGGGCCAATACCCAGAAGCTCGTGGCCGCGCCCAAGTGGAGTTTTGAGCTCTACTACTGGGACTTCACGTGGGGTGTGTTCCTGACCGCCCTCGTAGGCGCCCTGCTGCTCGGCGGTCCCGTGTTTATCGATAACATCTCACATCTCGACCTCGGCAGCGCAGGCTGTGCAATGCTCGGCGGCATCGTGTGGAACTTCGCCAACATCTTCCTCACCGCAGCCATCGCCATCGCCGGCATGTCGGTAGGCTTCCCCATCGGCGGCGGTCTCGGCTGGATAGGCGGCATCATCTTCAACTATCTGCTGGTGCTTCTGGCCGGACAGTCATATCCCGGCGACCAGACCCTGCTGTGGATAGGCGTGGTCATCATCATCATCGCCATCTATCTCTGCGGCAAGGCCTACGGCAAGCTCACCTCAACTCGCAAGCAGACTCCGACCAAGGGCATCCTGCTCGCCGTAATATCCGGTATCGGTCTGATTTTCTTCTACGGCCTCGTAGTTAAGTCGCTCGATCCGATGTATGTTGCCGGCGGTACAGGTACACTCGCTCCTTATACCGGTGTATTCTTCTTCGCTCTCGGCGTGCTCATCTCGACTCCGATATTCAATACTTTCGTGATGCGTCATCCGTTTGAAGGCAACAAGACCTCATTCAAGGACTACCTTGCCGGCAGCTCACGCACTCACCTCATCGGTATGCTCGGCGGTCTTATCTGGATGGGCGGTATGCTTATCAGCTTCATGGGCTCGGGAGCAGCCAATCCCGCCATTTCCTACGCACTCAGCAACGCCGCTCCTATCGTGGCTATGATATGGGGTGTATGGATCTGGAAAGAGTTCAAGGGTGCGCCCAAAGGCACATATCCGCTTATCGGTGCAATGTTCATGCTGTTTATCGCAGGTCTTGTACTGATCACACTCTCTAACTAAACTCTAACCTGTATACGATGAGCGCGATGGCCGTTGTAGGCCACCGCGCTCTTTCATTTATTCAACCCTCACCTTACCGGGAACCTTAGGCGGAACTTTTCTCAACGGCACTATTTTGTGGTCCGTTTTTAACTGCTCATCGTAAGATGTCTCGATAAAAGATATGCCTATTCCACTTCCATAAATGACTCCCTTTGGATCCCCGTTAGTCCAGATCGATGCCTCAGATATATAGCCCCAGCCATAATTTTCAGGATCCGCGGGATAGAAATAAACATTATTATAGGCTTGTCCTGCAAAATTCAGTTCAAATTCCTTATTATATATCGGCTTGAATATATTCGGACCCGATATCTGAATAAACAACGCCGAGTCAACAGGATAATCAGGACCAAACGTCTTGCTGACCTCAATCGCCTTCGCAACCAATTCCTTCTCCGCATCAGATGCTGTCGCCGGATCATAAAGCCTACGTTGCTCCTTATCATAATTGTATGTATGAGTTTTTACATACTCCAAAACAGTAGAGATACTTTTATCAGACGTCGTCTGCGCCTCCACATTCAAAACCACACCGGCTAATGCCAGAATTAAACCAATTCGTTTGAAAATTACCTTTCTCATAGTCATAAATATTAAGCGTGATTACATTTTCAAACATACGTACAAAGTTTATTATTTGCAAATAATTGGTTTTGTATTTTTGTATTTTAACTATTATTTGCGATTGTGTGGTATTTATTTGTGTAATCTTGATACTATTATCGCATTGTTGCGCACCTACGGCGCGCACGTAGAGGGGTGGGTTCCATGACCTCGGGTTGCGCGCAGCTCTGCAGCGCTTACCCGAGGCTACCCTTCTCACGGTGCGCTGCACCGTCCAACGCCGCTAACGCGGCTATGACATCGTTCAACCTCTCCGAGGTTGATGGAGGGAGACGTCCTTACCAGCCCCCGATACAATCGGGAGTTAACAACGGTAACGTCCCTACGGGACCTCAGACTGACACATGAGAATAGCCACACACGCGCCAGTAAGTACCGCTAATGCAGTGATGGTATCGCTATGTGCCAGGCTGTGCTGCTATGCAGTGATAGCTATGCGCCAGTAAGTGCCGCTAATGCGGTGATGGATCTATGCGTCGCGGAGCGACGATGACCGTTGTTAACCCTCAGCTGTGCTGGGGGTAGAGGCGGACCACACCCAAAACAACTCCAGAGGAGTTGAACGCGCCGATGGCATCGCTATGTGCCAGGCTGTGCTGCTATGTAGTGACGGCTCTATGCGTCGCGGAGTGACGGTGACCGTTGTTACTCAGCTGTGCCGGGGTAGAGATGCAAATAGCCCTATCATGATCCGGAGGCGGATATGATAGGGCTACGTAGATTGTTGTAATGGGTCAGACGTTGTGGCTGCGGCGGTAGGCGATAAGGTCGGCGATTGAGATGAGCTTGAGGCCCCATTTGTCGGCAAATTCGCGCAGCTGCGGCAGCCGGGCCATTGTGCCGTCAGGGTTCATTATCTCAATCAGGGTACCGGCCGGACGCAATCCGGCAAGACGGGCAAGGTCAATGGCAGCCTCGGTGTGGCCGTCGCGCTCAAGTACTCCACCTTCGGCAGCATACAGGGGATTGATATGTCCCGGACGGCCGAAATCGGCTGCTTTACAGGCCGGATCGGCAAGCGCACGTATGGTAGCGGCACGGTCATGAGCACTCACTCCGGTAGTACAGCCCTCGAGCTTGTCAACCGTTATAGTGAACGGTGTACCATGGATCGAGGTGTTGCAGTCGACCTGACGCGGAAGGTCAAGCTCGCGGCACCGCTCAGAGGTGATCGGTGCGCAAAGCACACCGCGGGCATGAGTCAGCATGAAGTTGACTATCTCCGGGGTGATCTTCTCGGCCGCGATAATGAGGTCGCCCTCGTTCTCACGGTCGGCATCGTCTACAACCACTACAGGCTTGCCGTCGCGTATGGCGGCGACGGCATCCTCGATAGTGTCAAGTTTAATATCTTCAGTCATGCAGGCTCCGGATTAATACTCGTCCCATGCACGTATCTCGATATCATCAATGGGCAGATTAGTGAACGCATTGATGAATGCCGAGGCAAGACGCGCATTGGTCAGCAGCGAGATATTGAGGTCGATGGCGGCACGGCGTATACGGTAGCCGTTGCTAAGCTCGGTTTCCGAGAGGTTTTTCGGAATGTTGACCACAAGATCAACCTCCTTGTTGTGAAGGAGTTCGAGTGCCTGAGGCTGCATGTCGGGTTGACTGGGCCAGTATACCTTGATGGCAGGAATACCATTGTCGGTAAGGAACTGATGTGTACCGCCGGTAGCATACAGACGATAGCCGTGGTTATGAAGCTGATGGGCGGCTTCAAGCATGTCGGCCTTCTGCTTGGGAGTACCGGTAGAAAGCAGCACGCCATGACCCTTTGACGGAACACGCACACCAACCGACATCATGGCCTTAAGTATAGCCTCGTCAGTATCGGCGCCTATACAGCCTACCTCACCGGTCGATGACATATCGACGCCGAGAACGGGATCGGCACCCTGAAGACGAGAGAACGAGAACTGCGAAGCCTTGATACCGACGTAGTCGAGATCAAATGCGTTTTTAGCCGGCTTCTCGACCTCGTGACCGAGCATCACGCGGGTAGCTATGTCGATAAAGTTGAGTTTAAGCACCTTGCTGACAAACGGGAACGAGCGCGAAGCACGAAGGTTGCACTCGATAACCTTTATATCGTTGTTCTTGGCAAGGAACTGAATATTGAACGGACCGGATATGTTAAGCGCCTTGGCTATCTTCTGGCTTACCTTCTTGATGCGGCGTATGGTCTCGACATAGAGTTTCTGCGGCGGGAACTGGATGGTGGCGTCACCTGAGTGCACACCGGCAAACTCGATATGCTCGGAAATAGCGTAAACCTTGATCTCGCCGTTCTGAGCCACAGCATCCATCTCGATTTCCTTGGCAAACTGGATGAACTCGGTCACAACGACGGGGTGCTGCTTTGACACATTGGCGGCAAGACGCAGGAAGCGTTCAAGCTCCTCATTGTTGCTGCACACATTCATCGCCGCACCTGAAAGTACGTAGCTGGGACGAACGAGTACCGGGAAACCGACCTCATCGATAAACTTATGGATATCGTCAAACGAGGTCAACTCACGCCAACGCGGCTGATCGACACCGATGGTATCGAGCATGGCCGAGAATTTGTGACGGTCCTCGGCATTGTCGATAGACTTGGCTGATGTGCCGAGAATGGGCACCTGAGCCTTGTCAAGACGGGTGGCAAGGTTGTTGGGTATCTGACCGCCCACCGAGAGGATAACGCCGTGGGGCTGTTCCAGATCAAGCATATCCATGACACGCTCATAA
>CAZIPQ010000138.1:0-4790 GCA_964541165.1 uncultured Muribaculum sp. | reverse complement strand
ACGTACAGCTCCAGAAAGTATCTAATGTAAGTATCATGCTCGAAGAAGGCCGTCCTTACGGAATCCTCCGCGGCCGCGCATGGAAGCGTGATGACCAGGGCCGTCGCCTTGTCGATGCCAAGGGTAAACCGCTGGTTTCCGATAATACCGAATATCTTGGCTGCGCCGAACCCAAATGGATGGGCTCTTTCGGAAGCAACCTGCGCTACAAAGACTTCTCGCTCAGCTTCCTGTTTGAAGGCCGCATCGGTGGCATCCTTTATAGCGGTACATGGAACCGCGCAACAACCGCCGGTGTGCCCGCCGAGACAGCGATCGACCGTGAAAGCTACTATGTCAGCAGCATCATCTACGGTGAAAGCGATGACTTCCTGACCGGCGGTACGAAGTGGAAAGACGCTTACTTCGAAGACGGCACCAAGTGTGAACTCTACGTCAAGCCCAACAACCGCTATGGTTCATGGGATGAACGCAACGTGTTCGACGCTTCATACATCAAACTGCGTGAGGTATCGCTGGGCTACACCGTTCCCCGCTCCTTCCTGAGCAAACTTAAAATCGTTTCCGGCGCGCGCCTGTCAGTCGTAGGCCGTAACCTCGCAATCCTGTATCAGAAAACACCTCACGGCATTGATCCTGAGGCAGCTTTCTCTTCCGGCAACGCCCAGGGCATCGAGTATGGTTCGCTTCCTCCGACACGTTCATTCGGTTTTGACGTAAACGTTACATTCTAAAATTAGTCACACTCTAAGAAAATTGAGTATTATGAAAATATCTAAATATATAGCTGCACTGGCGCTTACAGCGATGACCCTGACCGGCTGTACCGACGGGTTTGAGGAAGCCAACAGCAACCCCAACAAGACTGACAAGGTAAATCCCCAATACCTCTTCAATACCAGTGTCTATAACACACTGAACGCCTACTGCGGCAAGATAAAGAAAGAAATGCTTGCCAACTATGCGCAGTATTATGCCGGCGCCACCGGCGGTCAGATCCAGCGCTATGCCAATCAGGGCTCGACCAACGACGGCTATTGGAAGGCGGCCTACAATGCCATGCTCCCGTTGCAGTTCATCGAGGACAATATCTCAGGCAGCGAGTATAACAACCGCGTGCGTATCGCATCGATCTGGAAATGTTATCTCTACTCTCAGGCCGCATCGATCTGGGGCCCCATCCCGATGAGCGGAGCCCTTTCAGGCAATGCTCACGTGAAGTACGACAGCGAGAAGGATATATACTATTACATACTTGATAATCTTAAGAAGTATGCTGACGGCATTGACCTCGACGGTGACAAGTATGTCAAAGATCCCATTTACCCCACGGCGGCCGGATCCAGCGATCTGCTCAAGTGGAAGAAGTTTGCCAACTCACTGAGGCTCCGTCTGGCCATACTCATAAGCAACGCCGACGAGGCCAAGGCCCGCGAGGTGATCTCGGACGTCATGGCTAATGAATCTGATCTTATCTCTTCCAACGACGACAACTGCCGTGCCAAGTGGGGCGACAACGCAGGCACCCGCAACTACTTCTATGACTATCTCGTCATAAACCGTGCCGCCAATTCCGACAAGCTGCATTCAGCCGGCGAGGCAGTGCTCATGTACACCGTTCCTTACGGTGACCCCCGCGTGAAAGTATGGTTCACGGAGGCTGATCCGCGAGCTATGCCCGACAACTTCCACTGGGCGCCTTACTGGGGTCAGCCTAAGGTGACAAACCTCCCTCACGGTACTACGCTTGACGAGAGCAATCCTCACAGCGGCAAGACCGCAGTGGACTACTCGCAGCTCAGCGATATGTTTACAGCCGAACAGTATGCCGAGAATATCCTGACCTATTCCGAAGTCGCTCTCCTGAAAAGCGAACTCGTATACCGTGGCCTCGGTAGCGGCACCAAATCTGCCAAGGACTACTATGAAGAGGGCGTGAGAGCCTCCATGTCACAGTATGGTGTGAAGGGCGCTGACGCAGACAAGTATCTGACCGTTCCCGGCATCGCCTGGAATACACTCACCGACCTTAATGCCACCGAAGAGGGCGAGGACTATTACAAGGATTTCATCGGCATCATCTCGTCGGCAATCACCAGTGCCGAGCCCGATCCCGTTTACCGTCAGATCGTGATGCAGCAATACCTCGCGCTGTTCTATCAGTCACTTGATGCATGGACTCTCCACCGCCGCACCCAGGTACTGGAATTTACACCTCACTTCCAGCCCGAACTCGGCTACGGTGCTATCAATTTCGGAACAGCCGAAAATGCTTATTCCTACGTGCCGGCCCGAATGGTATACCCCGACAGCGAGCGTGTAAATAACCTCGAAGAGATGGAAAAGGGCGTCAAGCTGCTGGGAGGCAATGGCGATACGATGGGAACTCTCCTGTGGTGGGCCGCACCCTACAAACTGAATCCTTATCTCTAATCAACCTTATCATATACACACCCATTTATGAAACTGTTAAAGAATTTTCTGTATATGGCACTGGCCGGTGCGTCAGTGACTGCATTCACCGCCTGCTCCGATGACGATTGTCCTCCGATGGATAAGGACAAGTATGTCTATGATATCCCCCAGACCGATCTTGACCGCGATGTTGTCGTAGGCGCATATTATACTAATGTCACCTCGTCCTCGACATGGCAGAAATCCGGAGCGGCTATCTATACCGGCACTCCCGTGCTGGGCGAATACCTGTCGACCGATCTCACAGTGCTTGCCAAGCAGCTTGAATATGCCGACCAGGCCGGAGTCGATTTCTTTGTCTTCGGTTGGGATGCCGGTTCGAATGACACTAAGCTCATCACTAACTTCAAGAAAGTCCGCGGTCAGCAGGGTGCGAATGTGAAATATATCATCAACTACAACACCAAACACTTGAAGCCCACCAATGACAGTCCTCTCGAAGACGAAGCCAACCTTGCAAAGATGACTAAGGAGATCAAGGAAAAAGTGTTGCCTATGTTTGAGGATGATGAATATTTCAAACTTTCCGACGGCACTCCCGTGATTCTTGTCACTCCTTCCAATCTGTCTTCATCGGCAGCTACAAGTATTGATTACAGCAAGGTCATGCCGGCTGTGAGAACTACTTGCAGCGAGGGTGGCTATACACCATATTTTATCGGTGAGTTCACAACCGGTTGGGCTGCTCCCGCCAACTATAAGCCCCATCAGATCGAGTCGTTCGACGGCGTGACACTTAATGACTGGAAGACCAATGTCTATGACCGCTATTATGCTTTCTTTAGCTTTATTGATCTGAACTGGACCAACTGGCGCAACTCTATCGCCGGGTACAATACCGACTTTATCCCTTGCGTTTTCCCCTCTTACAGCGACCGCAAAAACTCCAGCTCAAGCTATTACTACGAGTTTGGTCAGAATGGTGAGACCTCGGACTATATCGATTTCTGCAATGTGGCCAAGCGCAATATCGGCAAACGTGATATCGTTCTTGTAAACTCTTGGAACAACTATCAGAAAGGTACTAACCTGGAGCCTACTGTTGAAAACGAGGGAAAATTCCTTGAAGTTACCCGCCAGCAGTTCAAGAAATAATGAAAATAAGAATCATTACATCAATAATTTTGGGGATGCTTTTGGCATCCCCAAATTTGATTGCGTCAGAGTATGTTTTCGTCCATGCCAGCGATCCGCAGTACGGATTTTTTGACAAGGACTCCATCTGGCAGCGCGAAGAGGCCCGTATGGACTCTCTCGTGACCTACGTCAACCGTGTCCTTCCCCCGTTCGTAATCTTTACGGGAGATTATGCCAACCAGTCCACTAACTCCAGACAGATCAATGCTTTCAAGAAGGCAATGAGCCGTTTCGATCCGCGGGTCAAGGTCTATCTCACCCCGGGCAATCACGACATTGGCAATCATCCGTCCGATGAGGCTTATGAAGCGTATCGGCGCAACTATGGCGACACCCGTTTCTGTTTTAAGTATGGCGATGACCTGTTCATAGGCATCGACTCTAATGTGATAAAGAACGGTGATACAGCCAAAGAGGCCGAGCAGTATGAATGGCTTGAAACGCAGCTTGCCGGCAATGCCGATGCACGCCATAAGTTTGTGTTCATGCATCATCCGCTCTATATAAAGAAACGCGATGAGGAGGAGAAATATTCCAACCTCAGTGTGGCGGCCCGCGAGAAATACATCAATCTTCTCAATAAGTACGGTGTCGATGTCCTTCTTACAGGACATCATCACAACACGGCTGCCGGAAGTGCCGGCCGGCTGAAGATGTACACCGCCGGCGCGATCGGGCGCCCTCTGGGTAAAGGTGTGTCCGGGGTCAACCTCGTAGCGGTCGATCCGGATGCGATAGATGTGGCGTACGTTCCTGCATGGCGCCTGGAAATGTGTGATACGGTTCCCGCCCATCCGTCCTATAAGGGACTTGTGATGGCCGGTTATCAGGGTTGGTTTAATGCCGAGAATGATGGTGAAAAGCGGGGATTCTATCATTATAAAGGTAAGGACGGACGCTTCGAGCCCGGCTCAGCCACCGTTGATATGTGGCCTGACATGAGCGAGTATCCCTTAGCTTATGAGACCCCCTTCAGGATGCCTGACGGGACTCCGGCCAAGGTGTTCAGCTCGGCCGATCGTTCGACGACCGATCTCCATTTCAAATGGATGAAGGATTATGGTCTGGATGGCGTCTTCATGCAGCGCTTTGTCGTGGAGATCAAGAATGGCAGCGGACGCAGGCATTTCAACAATGTTCTCGATAATGCCGTGAATGCCGCCAACCGCAATGGCCGC
>CAZIPQ010000137.1:0-4854 GCA_964541165.1 uncultured Muribaculum sp. | reverse complement strand
CATGGGTTGGAAAGTTAAATAACATCCAAAATAGCGACAACACAACGCTATATAAAACGTAAAAAAATGACTCAAGAATTCACATCAAAGCATCTGATCGCAAAAGAATATCAGTTGTCCGTAATAGATAAAATATTTGAGGCTTGTCAATATCCATTTGATAAGAATCCTCTTATCGGCATGATCGGTCAAAGTCAGGAATTGCCGGGCTCACAAAAAGTGACCATCACCGGTATGGACGGCAACAGTATCGACCTGTATATCTGGCGTCCTACCGCACTGACCCGCAAAGGTCCTCTGCCGATACTCTATTTTATGCATGGTGGCGGCTATCTTATGGGCGACGCCAACACCATGGCCACCAAACCGGAAGTGCTTACCAACGGATTGCAGGCTATTCTGGTGAGCGTCAACTATCGCTTGGCCACGGTTGCTCCTTTTCCTGCTGATTTGCATGACGCTTATTCCGGTCTTGAATATATTCACGACCACGCTTCAGAATATGGAGCTGATCCGACGCGCATCGTAATTTTAGGAGAAAGCGCCGGTGGAGGACTGGCGGCACGTCTTGCCCTATACAACCGCGATCATGGAAAAGTAGCCTTGTGCGGTCAGGCATTGACTTACCCGATGCTTGACAGCAGGACAGGAACTGACAAAGACCCGATGCCCGATCCGTATGCCGGACAATTGGTGTGGACTCCCGCCTATAATCGCCTCGGATGGGAAACTCTGTTGGGTGGTCAGAAGTTGCCGGAAAACGAACTCCCGTACTACTCTGCATCTCTCGCCACTGACTTGTCAAATCTGCCACCGGCATTTATAGCCGTCGGCACTCTTGACCTCTTCTGTATGTCATGCCTCAATTACACTGCACGCCTGACATGTGCCGGTGTCAACACGGAACTTCACACCATTCCGGGTGTATTCCATGGCTTTGATTTATTGGTTCCCGATTCGCCACAAACCCAGCTGTACAATCAGCTCCGTATAGCTCAGATCAAGCGGATGTTTGGCGAATAACGATTGTTGTTTATAATGTAATTTAATAACCCTAAAAAATAAAAAGATATGAGCAATTACAGCAAAACTCACGTAGCCGAAGGCGCACCCCGCGTAGAGCTACATGACACACTCGGCCTTACCGGTGCCGAGGTATCGGTCAACAATCTTCCTGCAGGTACAGTGATTCCTTTCTACCACAGCCACAAGGAAAACGAGGAAATCTATTTCATCGTTTCCGGCAAAGGCTTTATGGAAATCGATGGCGAGAATGTCCCTCTCGAAGCCGGTGATTGGCTTCGCGTGGCTCCCGCCGCAAAGCGTAAGATTCACGCTGAAACTGACATGACCGAGGTGTGCATCCAGGTAAAGGCTGGTAGTCTCACCCAATGGACTGCGAATGATGCGATTGTGTTATAAAGGTGACCCAAACCTTGCTGAGAGCGCTGCCGGATTGCTAATCCGCAGCGCTCTCTCTGTATATGTCAACCCCAGGTACGATGTCCAACCATCAAAATTAGTGCTCCGGCGGAGCGCAACATACCGGACGTCGGAGAAACCTTCCGGTGCCTAATTTACTATATTTTACAGCTTTATTTTGAATGTCCTTCCACTTTTACGTATTACGTATATCCCTTTTGGCAGCATGGCCAATTCATTATTGAGTTGCATTCCGCTGAGGGTATATATGTCTACTTTGCCGGAGTAGGTATCGTCTGTCACGTTCTCAGCTATTCCTGCCGTAAGGCCGGAATAACGGATATCTTTCAGCCACTGTTCAATCAACGTGTGGCTGCCGGATGTCTGTGACGAGCGGATCCACAGATTCGGCTCAAGAAACTTGCCGTCAGGGATAAGACGTTTTGCGTCGGCGACAACACTGCTTATTCCGCTGCTTGCACTCGAAACGATGAGGCCGATATTCTTTCCGGCCATCTTTGCTCCGTTGAGAAAAAGATATGTCTGCAATGGAGCTGCCATCTGGCTCCACCACAGGGGCGCTCCTATTATCACTGTATCATAGTCGTCGAGGTTTACATCGACAGGGTCTATGGCCGGGTATGACGACGCGTCATTGGGCTTATTGCGTATGGCGGTGATCTGTGCGCTTCCGATAGCATAATTGTTGGCGGCATAATCAAGCCCTTTTTCAGCCGGCCGGATTTCAATGACGTCACAATCTATCTGAGTCTGCAGGTCGTTTACTATACGCTTCACGTTGTTTGTGTAGCTGTAATATACTACCAGGGTTTTAGCACTCATGGATGCTGACATGGCAAGTAGAGTCAGCATTGCGAAAATGTATTTTTTCATATAATCTATTTTATCGTGTTGATAATCTTGCTATGGGGGTTCAGTGGTATCTGATCGCACAGTTCGAGTGACTTCACCATGTGAAGTGTACCCTGTTTGTATTTCTGGAAATGCGATGAGGCAATGTGTGATTTATATGCGTCCTGACTCGCGTAAGTCTCCAGAATGGTGATAAGACAAGGATTGTTCTTGTCGGCTATGGCATACATAGTCAGCACCCCCGGTTCAGTACGCAGCGAAGTGGCACCGACCTCGGTTGCCATTTTCATGTATTCGTCAAGATATTGCGGATAGACCTCGATATGGGAAAGTCTTATGATGCCATCCGCAGCCATAGGCAGTTTCTTACATTGTGGCTCGGGACGTGACATGCCGGAAGACCTCTCTTTCCCTCCGAAAAGAACCAGCGCATTACCCCTTAATATATGCTCCTTACAGGGGGCGAGTCGCTCATTGTTATCTATTGATGTAATCAGGTTTGCATAGACTTTCTCCAATGCCTTAGCAGGAACGAAGCTGTAGTCTGAGCCATATAGAATATGCTCGGGATCGGTAATTGTCAGCAGAAGGTCAAGAATTTCCGCAGATGGTCCGCCGGCAACATCATAGTAAAGGTTGCGCATGTTTGCGTCAATATCGAAAGGCTTTTCAATCACGCCCGTCGCCGACATCAGTGGATAGCCGTTTTTTAGCCGCGCAACCGCAATAGGGAGGAATGAGCCGGCATGAGGTACCACAAACTTAATGTCAGGATAGCGTGTCATGACGTTGTGGGCTACCATGTTCAGGACAGCACGTGTGGTCTCGACCGGATACTCGTAAACGAATATCGGACCGGAAGTAAACACACTGTCAGGCCGTGCCTCAGGACGATGCGGATGGATTATCACAACGGCCTTGCGGTCATTAAGTTCCTTCATCAACGGATCGAGAGACGGATCGCCCAGGTAAAGCCCCCGGCTGTTGGTAGGAAGCTTTATTCCGTCGACTTTCAATGTGTCAAGGGCATATATGGCTTCTTGAATGGCAGCATCCACATCAGGCAACGGCACCGACGCGCAGTACATGAAGCGGCCCGGATGACGCTGCTTCACGGCAGTGCCTTCCTCGTTGACCGAGCGGATAACGGCTTTTGTCTCTTCGATATCCCCGAAATAAGGGTAGGGCGATGAGAGGGTGAGAACTGATGTCGCTATTCCCAGGGAGTCCATGAATGCAAGGTGTCCATTCTCGTTCCATTCGGGAAGTGGAAATCCATCCTCCATTAGAGCACCGTGTCGCTCCAGACATTCAAGATAGGGGCGGGTCATGAGATGTGAATGAACATCAATGGCCCGGGTATTATTCTGTGCTGAGACTGCCATACTGATACATGTTGCAATTGCTGTCATTGTAATACGAGAATGTGTCATATAAACTCAATTTCCGATGGGTTGATATTCATGTCTCTCAATATCTCCATTTCGTTTTCCTCCAGCGTAACTGTCGACCGGTTGTCATTTTGCGGATTCTTGACACATCTCTCTTGTTCAAGAAATCGGCGTATAATCTCTTTAGGAGTACATCGGTATCTGGATGCCAGATAACAAATCACATCATCTGTACAGACATCGGAGGAGATTAATATTTTGCTTGTCATTTAACATATAATTTATGATAGTACAAAATTACCGATGATATTTTGGCCCGACTTATCAATAATATCGAAGAATGTATCATTTTTACGGATTAGAGGCTTTCGGGACTAAATCACAGATAATTATTGCTAACTTTGTGGCATGAACAAGGTGCTCAAAGTCAATTTCCCACAGGATTACAGTACATATCTCGGTCAGAATGACCGGCATCGGCTTGTAAGTGTCATCGACTATGATGCAGTGTCGCCTATACGCCACAGTCTCAACAACTATGGTGTCTATGGTATATTTCTCCGTGATGATGCATCGGTGGATCTTCAATACGGCTGCGGCAGATATGATTATAAGGCATCGACATTGCTGTGCGTATCTCCCGGACAGATAGGCGGAAAAGAGGATAATGGAGAGATGGTTTCTATCTCAGGATGGGCATTGTTGTTTCATCCTGATATCCTGCATGGCACACGGCTTGAGAAGATGATCCGTGACTATTCTTTCTTTGACTACCGTGTCAACGAGGCCCTGCACATGAGCAAGGAGGAAAGGGATATTATTGTCTCCTTGATGAAGGCTATACAGCGCGAAATTGACGAGGAGCATGACAGTGAGCAGGATGAGATTATTGTCGGATATATAAATGTACTGCTGAAATACTGTAAAAGATTTTATAACCGTCAGTTTGTCACGAGGAAACACGAAAACACCGATGTGCTTGCCCGATTTCAGGAGGCCTTGTCGGAATATTACTCCGACGGCGTTCAGTTCAAGCATGGTATTCCCACAATTCAGTATATGGCCGACCGGCTTTGCATGTCGCCGAATTATCTCGGAGACCTTATCAAGCGTACGACAGGGGAGACAGCAGGTAATCACATCAGGAATTTCCTTGTCATACAGGCAA
>CAZIPQ010000136.1:0-4854 GCA_964541165.1 uncultured Muribaculum sp. | reverse complement strand
TATTGTTTTATCTGTCGGAGATAAATTAATCAGATATGACGCAATTAGATAAGGGATTTTCGCCCATTGAATTGAAAGGGAAGAGCATTAAAAACCGCTTTATCCGAAGCGCGGTGAATGATCATCTTGGCAATACCGACGGAACCGTGAGTGACGCCGAAATCGAGATGTATGATATCCTTGGACGTGGAGAAATAGGCACGATTATAACCGGTCACATGAGTGTATGCCCTGACCTGGAGTATAGAGCTGACATCGCCCAGACTTCGATTGGCGATGATGATAAGATCAAAGGAGTTAAGCGTATAGCAGAAAAGATTCACGAGTACGATTCTCTGGCCATTGCACAGCTCTCGCTTGCCGGGCCAAAGGGGTTGAACCCGTTTGATCTAAACGGGCTCTCTACCGGGCAGATGGAGGAAGTGCGCCGCTGGTTTATTGATGCTGCAATCCGTGCCAAGAAAGCAGGATTTGACGGAGTACAGATCCATATAGCCCATTGGTATTTTCTACAAGCTGTAGTAAATGCCGATTTGAATCACAGAACGGATAAATATGGCGGTTCGACCGAAAATCTCATCCGGCTGCCACGTGAGATAGTAGAGGGCATAGCTGCGGAATGCGGCCCAAATTTCATCATAATGGTTAAGATGAATGCACATAACACGTCAGAGGGGCTGGACGATTATGATCTTCTGATCAATTATGTCAGCGCACTCGTTAATGCCGGAGTTGATCTGGTGGAGATCAGTGGAACTGATTTTGCCCGGAAGGACCGCAAGGCTCAGCTCTACTATCTTGATGCTGCAAAAATTCTTAGGGCAAGATTTCCCGAATTGCTTATTTCACTCGTAGGCGGCATCTATAGTAAGGATGCGATAGAAACGGCGCTTGAGACAACCGATTTCGTTTCACTCGGCCGTGCAATCCTTACCCAGCCCGATTTCATTTTACGGTTGAAGGATGGAGAGTTGCTGCAATCCCGTTGCCTGCACTGCAACAAGTGTTTCGAGATATTTGCCTCGAAATATGAACGGTGCGTTTTTGGCCCTATAAATCCTAAACTGGAGGAGACATTCGGCACTGCCCAATAAAGATCGAGCTGCGGCAGCAGTATGTAGGAGTTGTCCGTAATATTTCGTAATTTAGCGTATCCGATTATGAACAACCCGTTTGATTACATACCTGATGCCGCCTGCAAGGAGGCTTTCGCCGAATTGACTGCCATGCTGGAAGCGCTGAAAGTGAGCGACAATCCTGTGGACGTCAATTTCCTTCAGGAGCTTGAGGCCGGTAAAATGCTTGGCGTGCTTATTGCTACCGACGATTTAGGAGCACGTCATACACTGTATGCCTTCTCCGGACAACTGGGTCATGGCGGTTTCTATCGCCGAGGGTTTGTCGGCCCGGTGTTTGACTACCTTCAGCCTGACGGCTATTTCAAGACGAAAGAAGCCGATATTTCGCGGCAAAACGCTGAGATCGACCTATTCGAAAACGGCCATCTCGCTCAGCTGAAAAGCGACTATGATCGGGCAAAAGAGACGCTGAACAGTGAGTTTATTGAATATAAAGAAAAATGTCGGCTGTCTAAACTGGACCGAGATATCAGACGCAAGTCAGGTGATGCAAGCGAGGATGAAATGGCGGCGATGATACGCCGGAGTCAATTTGAGAAAGCTGAGCTTCGGCGCCTTAAAAACAGACTTGCTGCCCACCTTGAGCCGCTGGACGCTGATCTTAACAAAGCTAAGGCTCATCTTGACGCCATGAAAGAAAAGCGCCGGACCGATTCGGAAGCTTTACAGCAATGGCTGTTCTCCAACTTCAGGCTGCTTAACGCACGAGGTGAAAGCAAAAGCGTGAGTGAGATCTTTGCCGACGCTCCTATGAAAATTCCCCCTTCCGGTGCCGGCGAATGTTGCGCTCCGAAATTGCTTCAGGCAGCCTATATGCAAGGATGGCATCCGGTGTCGATGGCTGAGTACTGGTATGGCAGGCCTAAAGGAGGTGAAGTGCGGATACATGGCTCCCATTATCCGGCATGTCGAGGCAAATGCCTCCCGGTTCTCAGCTGGATGCTGCAAGGACTCGACATAGAACCGCCTCTTGACAATGATTGCCGGGTGGTTGCCATGCACACTCCGGAAATCGTATATGAAAACCAATGGTTTTGTGTTGTCAACAAGCCGAGCGGCATGCTTTCAGTGCCAGGTAAAGGGGCTGCGGTTTCCGTGCAGCAATGGCTGGAAGAAAGATACGGCACTGACCGGCAGATAAAAATGGCTCATCGTCTTGATCAGGATACATCGGGATTGATCGTAGCGACTTTCGGTGAAATACCCTTCAAGGTGATGCAGTCACTCTTTGCCACGCGAAGAGTAAAAAAGACATACATTGCAGAACTGGTGGGAGATTACTCTGCCACGGGAGTCCCACCTAAAGGACACATAGAGCTACCGCTTTCGCCCGATTGGCTTGACCGCCCTCGCCAGAAGGTAGACTGCGATGGCGGCAAGGAGGCTGTGACCGACTACGAGTTCACAGGCGTCTCGAATGGCCGCAGCCGCATTATATTTTATCCGCTTACAGGCCGTACCCATCAATTGCGGGTACACGCCGCGTCAGAACCGGGACTCGGAATGTCAATTGCAGGCGACCGACTCTATGGCAAAAATTCAGGCAGCGGTTCCGGACGGCTCCTGCTGCACGCCCATAGCCTGGAGTTTACGTTCCCCATCGACGGGCGCCACTATCGTTTCGAAAGCCCAGTCCCGTTCTGATTCAGGATTTTGTGATACCGGTGCGCCATACGAAAGAACGACGTTTCAGTACACCGATTATAAAGACGATACCCAGAAGCGCTGCGTTAAGATAGTAGGGGAAGTCGGCGGTGTGATTGTCAAATATATGCTGGAAAAACTCCACAATGAGCGGCACAACCGACAGCGCGATATAATTACCGGCCAGCGTATAGGAAAAATATTTCGTCGACAGCGTCTTGTCGGGAGCAATCTGGGTGGTCTTGTTATAGATGATAGGCTGGAAAAAGCCGTAACCCAATCCGATCAGAAGCACACCGATAACATACGTGGTCATCGTGTGGAAAAATCCGAGCATCAACAGTCCGGCACCCATGATTATGATACAAATGTAAAGTCCCATGCGACCTACGACCTTAATGTAAGGTGTAAGTGAAAAGCCACCTATCATGGCCGTGACATAGAACATGGCTGAGGCGATACCCACCTGCGATGTGCTGAGCCCGTAATGCTTCATGGTGAACGGAAGATAGTAGGTGAACACCATTGATGTAGCCGTCAGTGCAATGTAGAGTCCTATGACTCCCGCAAGGATGACAATCGGGTGAGCAAATACCTTTTTAGGTTCGGGCTTATCGGATGCCGTATTATCCGTAGCGGATCCGGCAGAGGATGTCGCCGGACGGATATGCTTGCGGATAAAGGTATTGGTCATGAACGGCAGCAATAGAAGCGGGATCACAGGCACAAGATATACGCAAAATGATGTGTGCCAACTGATATCAGCTGCCCATCCTACAAATATAGTAGCCAGAATGACAATTCCATTGGATGTACCCGACTTAAAACCGAGGACCCGCTGATTCTGCTCGCCATAAAACCATTCCGACAACTGACCTGCGGCAATAGGTACTATGAGACCACAGCCAACTCCCAGAAGTGCGCCAAGCCCCACGAGCATCGGCATTGAATCAGCAAATAAGTACAGCACACCGGCAAGAAGAAATATTGCAAGTCCGGTGGCCAAAACCGCAGTCTGGTTTCTGACGGTGGTTATCTTTCCTGAAATCAGGATCATGGGGATAATCACAAGATTAGGCAGCAGTGTGAGTAGCTGTATCTCAAGCTGTTTGGCATGCGGAAATATGTCAGAAAGCTTTCCGAGCATAGGCGATACTGCCAGACCCGGCAGATTTACCGTCAGAGATACCGACAGAAGCGCTATAAGACTTATCAGCGGGAGCGAACCCCGGCCATTGGAAATGTATTTCATAGTAGCCCGTATTTGTGTAACTATATATAACTATAACCCATGATTAGCGCTGATGTTTAAAAAAGATACGATTTTCTCCTGCATATTTTTACTAAAGGAATTTCAAGCAGCGATAGAATAAATTAAACCATGAATTTGCTTGCGGTATTTCAAATATTATATCTATATTTACCGCATGGAAAAAACGCAGATCAATGAGATAATACTTTATCAGCCTGACGAAACCCTCGCCATTGACGTAAGAGTAGAGGATGAATCGGTATGGCTTACACAGGCCCAGATGGCAGAGCTATTTCAGGCTACCAAGCAAAATATCAGCTTACACATAAAAAATATCTTTAATGAGGGAGAATTATCATCCAGTTCAGTTGTCAAGGAATCCTTGACAGTTCAAAAAGAGGGGAAAAGGAATGTTCATCGCCATCTAAGTTATTATAATCTGGATGTAATAATATCCGTAGGCTATCGCGTAAAGTCAATACGCGGAACTCAGTTCCGGCAATGGGCCAACAAGATTTTAAAGGAATACCTCTTAAAAGGATATTCTGTAAATCAACGGTTGATGCAGCTTGAAGACAAGATGGATCGGCGTTTCTCCGAATACGATCAACATATGCGCGAAATTGACGGTAAGGTGGATTTCTTTGTACGTTCATCGCTGCAGCCTCGGGAGGGGATTTTCTTCAATGGACAGATATTCGATGCGTATGCCCTCATAGCCAGTCTGATCCGGCAGGCTATGACACGGATTGTTCTCATTGACAATTATATTGATGACACTGTCCTTGTGCAACTGTCCAAACGTAAGGCCGGCGTGAC
>CAZIPQ010000135.1:0-4900 GCA_964541165.1 uncultured Muribaculum sp. | reverse complement strand
CATCTGCGCGTCATTATACAGTTTACCCCGGTCAATATCACCTGGAACGTAATCGTGGCGCCGTACAATATTGTCGAGCTTCCTCCGGTGTTTGGACTAACGGTGGAATAGGGCCGGGCATAACGTGAATTTGAAACATAACAACTCTGAGAATTCCAACTAATGAATAGATTATTTTATAATTTAGTCATATTCCTGTCAGCGATGGCCGTGGTGTCATGTTCGGAGGACCGGCTGCTGATTGACGACAGCATCATCGGCGAGGGCGAGGCTGACATCAGGGCCACACTCAGCTTCAAGGGATTTGATCCTGCACTCGCATCGCGTGCCGACGGTACAAGCCTTGACTTCCTTGACTACTTTTCGGTGCTTATCTATGACGAAAAGGGGAAGAATCTGATCAAGGAGCAGGCTTTTCCCAAAGGAAGTTTCACGCAAACCACCGATAACAACCAAAAGCCCGCTGACGGCACTGATGAAGTAGGCGGGCTGCCCACGCCCAAGACTACGTTTAACCTTGCGTTGCCCTACGGCAGGTATCAGGCGTTTATCGTGGCCAATGCTGACCTTACCGGTAAAGACTATACTACGGTTGAGAAGCTCAGGGGAATCAGTTATAACTGGCAGAGTGACCCCTCACGGCTCAAGGATAATAACCAGATGTTTGGATGGTTTGAGAATGAGGATGCCACGTCGATTAATGCGTGGGATCTTGAGTCGGATCATATCATCACCATCAATCGCCCCAATATGGAGCTCACGGCATGGCTCGTGCGCCTCGCATCCAAAGTTACCATAGCCTACGATGCCTCCGACCTTAAGGAAAACGTATACATCTTCCTGAAAAGCGTCACCATCAAGGATATCCCCGCGTCATGTACTCTCGGCAAGAGCAATACCCCGACTGAGAAATCACAGCTGATACCCGACGGCGAGTCAATCAAGTATTATCCCGGCGACAATCCGCCGACTGTCTTCAACCCTGAGACTTATAAGGCCACTCTTACCACATCTACAGTGGGTTTCGGATCAAGTCACAAGCATGATTCGGATGCATTGTTTTTCTATGAAAACAATCAGGGAATCGGTAAAAACAAAGGTCAGGATACGGTTGACAACACCACAACCGGCCAAACCGAGGGCGGTGAGTTTAACCCCGGTTCAGGTTCTTCCGATGGTAAGATAGACTTTCCTGATGGTAACAGTGATGACCCCAATACCGGTTTCAAAGATGAGAAGCGTCTGGGCACTTATATCGAAGTAAAGGCATATTATCGCTCAAATAATGAGGAACGTCTTGGTGAAGGTGAGATTATATACCGCTTTATGCTCGGTCAGAACATCTCGACCGATTATAACGCCAAGCGCAATTATCACTATAAACTTACCCTGAAATTCAACGGCTTTGCCAATGATGTGGACTGGCATATAGAGTATGTCCCGGAACCGAACATCTATATTCCTAATCCCTATTACATATCGTATATCTATGATAAATCATTGGATTTGCCGGTTCAGATAACCGGAGAAATCGAGCCAGGAACTAAACTTAGAGCAAGGATCATAGATAACGAATGGATGCCCTATGACTATGAAACCGAATCATATCCTGCTGAAAATGAAGGCCAGTATTATAAGAACCGGAATCCATCCTCGTCAGAGTGGGACTATACACAGAGAAAATGGTTTGGATTTTTGTCTTTGACCGATACTGATAATGAGACCACAATCGGTGATAACGTAACATTAGGTAATGCCGCTTCTTATCTCGCGGAAGGATGGGACAGCAACCACCGAGGAGAACGAGACTATGAGATAGAGCCAAATGATTATAGCACTTCTGATGGCAACTATAGCGTCAAGGATATGGAGCAGAATATAAGGCTGTTCACTATTCCTATGTTCACCCGTCAAAAAAATCTTGTCAAAAAGACAGGTTATACGGGTAATAATCCCTATGTGTCTTATCAGCGTAAGGCCGAAGTGGAGTTCACGGTATCGTTAAAACAGCCTGATGGCAGTTATAAGGATGTTAAAGAGACTATTACTATCATTCAGGTACGTCGACTCATAAACCCGAAAGGTATATGGCGTGATTGGAATGAAGGAGGCGAATTCAATATAGCTCTAACACATTTTCTTTATCCATATAATCCTGATCCGTATATTCAGGATGCTAAGTTTACGAATTTCACATCCATCGGTCCATGGTCAGCTCAGGTGATTGCATCGGGCGGTAATGAAGCCGGTATCGGTGATGACTGGATTCAGCTTATTGACTCGTTAGGGACAAAAAGAGATGTGATTTACGGAGAAACCGGTTCAGTCATTAAATTCACGTATAAACCCAAGTCGCCCCTTAGCAATGATAAGCAAGTACGCTATGGAATTATTCAGGTAAAGTATCATAACTATACTTGCGAGCATCTCATATTCGTAAGACAAGGATATGCTCCGATCAGCATAATTGACGGAGAGGCCAAGTGGTATTCGTTCAATATGAATTCACAAGGTGAAATGGCGTCGTCACCCTGCGAGGAGGGTTCTCTATTCAAGCTGTTTAACTGGAATGATGCGATAAGTGCTGAAAATAACCTCACCTACCCATTCCGTACTAAGCCCGGAGAATTAGAGATCTTCGGCCAGACCGGTACAAAGACATGGGATCAGATCAAGGTAGCGGCAAATCTGCCGATGACAACCCAATGGACCTCTCCTAAAGCAGGAATGAGGGTCGCTTCTCTCGATGATTACCTCGCTCTTTATAACGGAGCGGATGTTCAGCTTGGTTTTGGTATACTCTATGACAGCAAAGCCGATGAAATACAGTATCCGGTGAAAGATGCATACAGTTATTATCATACTGAAACAACCGGAGCCAACGGTAAAGGCCGAGGAATGAGAGGCTGTTTCCTGTATAATGAGAAGACCGGTGCAAATATATTTTTGCCGATTGGCGCTGCCGGTTTCGGCCGTCGCAGAGGTAATAATAAGTATAATTACGATGGCCCATATAATGCAGGTATGTTAGTTTATGCTAACAGAAATGATTTTATGCCTAATTCGACTGCCCAGTATATGCCTATATTGTATGACTTGTTCCGTCGACCGGGCGCGGTATATTGGTGCCAGGGATTATCAAAAGGTAAAAACTCAGAATCACTGTCTATGGTCGATGGTAATGACGGCTTTATCGGTATGGAGTGTAATTTCATTACATTTGACTTTTATCCTATGCCGCCTGCTAATGTACTCGAAAAATTTTCATCCGCTGATACTTATTTCGATACTGTGAGCGATGCGCTGCGAGTGAGGTGTGTTGTAGATGAGTAAGTAAAGAGTTGTTATATATGACGAGAGGCGATGCCCGTAGCGGGATCGCCTCTTGTTGCTTTTTACCAATTGGGCTAATTGGTCTAATTGCCCCTTATCTTTGCGGCTTCAGTTTAAGCCGCGGTCTTGTTGTGCCGAGCGATTGTTTCAGGGCCTCGGCGCTCTCCGTGTAGGTCGCTTTGTAGCGCTCGGCGGTCTCATTGTCGACGCCTGTGTGACATTCCCACATGGTGCGCGCTACGAGGATGTGCTCTATCGTGTGGCGCACCGATGCCGCATTCCGATCGGGCCGTATCACTGCGGTGATTGTCACCGTGTCGTGCTCCGCCGGGCCGGCCATTATCCCTCCCGGATATTCATTAGCCAGTCCGATGATGGAGTGTCTTATGAGTTGGTTGATCCCTTCCTTCTGGTCGTCAGACAGCAGCGGCGGCATTTCCCGGTCGTGAGGCGACATGTAGCTGTGCATTGCCGACAAAGCATACACCGTCTCGCGTATCGCCTTCAGCGACAGCGCCAATTCAGTTCTTTTCATCATGATGTGATAAATTAATACGTATACACTACAACACTGTCATGCACCTATCGCGGAGCAAAGAAAAAACGCGTGGCCTTGTGGGTCCGGTTGTACTTCTGGAGCTTTCTGAGCGCTGTCTTGCGGTCGATGAAGTAGCTCGATGCGCCGTCATACACCAGCACCTGCGTCACGGCCTGTATAAGCGACAGCGACCTGTCGCGCTCCATGGCCCGCTCCGTTTTCGACATGATCTCCTGCCACATCCTCCTGTTTTCCGCCCTACGGGGCCATTGCCCCGACTTGCGTATCTCAAGCAACATCCTGTACGCATAGTCGATATCCACGTAATAGCGTGGAGCCGGGCAATGGACCACTTTGGCGGCAAGCGAGTTAAGCGAGTCAATCTCATCACCGCCGGCCGTCAGTATGACCGACCGGCACGATTCGATGAACTCCTGCTCACGCAACCTAAACAATCTGTGTGTTCTCATAATATCATAGTTAATTTTCAATTTCGTGGTGAATTTACACTGCCGTGCGTGCTACTCTTATGCTGCTATTTCTTAAAATTTATTAATAGATAGGGCTAATAAGGCTAATTAGCCTAATAAGTCCAATAAGCCCAATTGGGCCAATTAGCCTAATCAGGCTTATTGATAAAAAAATCACCCCATACCGGCGCGCCGGTATGGGGTGATGAAGGGGAGGGTAGTAAGTTTTACCAGATGATGACCTGCTCGGCGGCGGGGCGATACATCTTGTCGCCGTCCTTTATGCCAAATGCCTCGAAGAAGGGCACGATGTTGCGCAGGGTCACGTTCACGCGGTTTTCACCGAGAGAGTGGGGGTCAGATGTGGTGAGCTGGCGTATCTCCTCGTCGCGGATATTTCCGGCCCAGATGTTGGCGTAGTTCATGTAGAACACCTGCATGGGGTCGAAGCCGTCGATCTTGGCTGCCGGTGAGTTGATGTCGACACCTTTCTTTTTCTGCGAGTCAAGGAAGGCTGTGCGTGACACGCGCAGACCGCCCTGGTCGCCAATTTCTTCCT
>CAZIPQ010000134.1:0-4959 GCA_964541165.1 uncultured Muribaculum sp. | reverse complement strand
TTTTCTGTCGGAAAGTTTAAGTTGCGTAAGGAATAATTTTTCAATCACTATCATAAACATTAACGATTTTGCCCTATGAAATTTACTTTTTTTAGTAAATCAAGGATGTATGGAACAGGGATAACACTATCTTTGTTATGCACATCGATCGCAATCTGTCCTATCGAGGCACGGGCTAACCAGACAACAGCAACAGAAACCGCCTCACCTGCCAAAACATGTATTGTTACCGGTCTTGTGACCGATACTGATGAAAATCCGCTTGCCGGCGCCACCGTCCGTGTAAAAGGCGACAATTACGGTATGGCTACTGACGCCGACGGTATTTTCAAGCTTCAGGTTCCGGCAGGAACAGAAATCACCGTGTCATATATCGGCATGAAGACACAGGACTTCAAGGTCACTAAATCCGAGACTGTCCGCATAGTTCTTGAAGACAACGCCAATCTCCTCTCAGATGTAGTGGTGACCGGTTATCAGGAGCTGAAAAAAGAGAAGCTCACCGGCTCGATCACCACAATATCGGCCGACAAACTTGACGAGCGCTATACTCCCAACCTCCTCAACAACCTTGAGGGTCGCGTAGCCGGTCTGTCAACCTATGGAGGCAATCCAGTAATCCGCGGTGCCGGTACACTGTACGGCAGCACTGCGCCGCTGCTTGTTGTCGACGGACTTCCCATCGAAGGCAATATCACCGACCTCAACCCCTTTGACATCGAGAGCGTCAACGTGCTGAAGGATGCCGCCGCTTCGGCCATCTACGGTGCCCGCGCAGCCAACGGTATTATCGTTGTCACCACCAAGAACGCCCGTAAGAAAGGTAAGATCGACATCGACTTCCAGGCCAACGTGACCTGGTATGAAAAGAAGAATGTCGACTATCACGACAACTTCTACATGGACGCAGCCGAGCAGGTAGCTGCAGCCAGCGACTACTACGAGTACTACTTCAACCGCAAGTATGCCCAGGATCCCACTGCCAATCCCATCGAATCGTTTGAGAACAACATGAACCAGGGTGCCTACACCATCAATCCCGTGGGTTATGCATGGTGGCAGCATGCCAAGGGCGACATCACCCGCTCACAGCTTGATCAGACCCTCGACCAGCTCTCCAACAACAACTACGCACAGGAATTTGCCGACAACGTATACCGTCGTCAGGTACTCCAGCAGTACAACCTGTCACTCCGCGGCTCATCTGACAAGTTCCGCAACAATCTTGTGATCAACTACCGCACCGACAACATGGGTATCATCGAACATTCGAGCAACTGGCTCAATGTTTACTATAAAGGTTCGTATGATCTCGCCAAGTGGGTTACTCTTACCGCCTCGATCAACGGCTTGTATGCCAACACCACTCAGCTCGGTAACGATTATCAGGTATCTGTTGATCCGTTTGCATTCGCCCCGTTCTATAACTTCTACAACGAGGACGGCACGATAGCCAAAGCTTACTCATGGTATTGCGGTAACAAGTACATGCCCCTTCAGGAGGGAATGGAGGATCTCGGCTACAACATCGTCGACGAGATCAGCAACAACCAGCTCAAGACCCGCCGCCAGGAGATGCGTTACCACGCCGACCTCCTCTTCCGCATCATCCCGGGCCTTACCGCACAGACCCAGTTCGTATATGAGGTCACCGACAACAACGCCCAGCAGCACGCCAACCAGCAGAGTCATGCCGCACGAACCATCAAGAATGCATTTGCCAAGATGGAGAACGGCAAACTCGTCTACATGACCCCTGAGACAGGAGGCTTCCTGCAGACCACCCACACCTACGGCAACTACTGGACCGCCCGCGGCCAGCTCAATTATGCCCGTACATTCGGCAAGCACGACGTCAACGCCATCGCCGGTCTTGAGTTCCGCGAGACCAAATATAACGGCGACCGTTCACTCGCAATGGGTTATGACGAACAGCTCCAGTCATCGGCTACTCACACCGTAGACTTCGGCACACTCTCACAGATGCGTAACTCGGCTTACTTCCAGATGAACGGCAGCGCCTTCCCCTGCAATCAGTTTGCATTCGCTCCATATATGAGCGGCGGCATGGGTATCGTCAGGGAGCAGCGTCACCGTTACGGTTCAGGCTACTTCAACCTCACCTATACTTACGACAACCGCTACAACGTATTCGGTTCCTACCGTAAGGACCACGCCGACGTGTATGGTCTTGACGCCAAGTTCCGCGGCAAGCCGCTGTGGTCGGTAGGTGCCGGCTGGAATGCCCACAACGAGTCATTCCTTCAGCCTTACACCTGGATCGACTTCCTGAAAGTGCGTGTGTCATACGGTGTGACCGGTAACATCTATCAGGGTGCCACCTCATTGATGACAGCCTCTTCAGGCACACTCAATTCAGTGACCAATCTCCCGATAGCCACCATCACCTCTCCCGCCAATCCTGACCTGCGCTGGGAGCAGAACCGCACCACCAACATCGGTGTCGACTACGGTTTCCTCGATTACCGTCTGCGCGGTTCTATCGACTACTACATCAAGGAGGGTAAGGACATCTTCGCTCCCATCACCCTTGACCCGACAACCGGTTTCTCATCAATGGTTGCCAACGCAGCCTCAATCCGCAACCGCGGTATCGAGCTCGTCGTAGGATACGACTGGTTCCGCCCCCACGGACGCAACAGCTTCAACTGGTCATCCAACCTTACTTTCACCTACAACAAGAATGAGGTGACCGATGTCGAGAACCCCTCGACCGTAGCCCACCAGCTCGTAAGCAACCCTTACAAGACAGGCTATCCTGTAAACGCCATGTGGGCTTATCAGTTTGCCAAGATCGATGACCGTCCCGGTCTTGTAGGCCAGTCGATGTACTACATCGAGAATGGTGACATCAGCCACAATGCCTCAGGCCGCAGCGTCGACATCCTGAAGTTTGCGGGACAGCGCGACCCCAAGACCATCATAGGCTTCGAGAACCAGCTCAGATGGAACGGCATCAGTCTCGGCTTCCTCATAACCTACTATGGAGGCCACAAGATGTTTGCACAGCCCCACAGCGAGATGTTCGAGGACTCATGGTACACCACTATGTCGTCGGTCTACAACAATGCCTGGACTCCTGACAATCCTACCGACGTACCCGGTATCGGCGAGTTTGCATCCACTTCTCTCGGCAGCGAGCCCCGCAACGCCGACAACTGTCTGTATGACGCCGATTTCATCAAGATCCGTAACATCACACTCGGATATGACCTGCCGCAGCGCTGGTCAAGCCGTGTCGGTATCAACAAGGTGACAGTACGCTTCCAGGTAAACGACCCCAAGGCCATCTGGACCAAGAATTCGGCCGGTATCGATCCCGAGACCCTCGGCATCCGCAAGCAGACTTCATATATGTTCGGTATCAATCTCAGCCTCTAAACCACTTAATACAACTGCATGATGAAAACTAAATATATCGCGGGAGTACTTTTAGCCGGAACCCTGGCGCTCAGCTCCTGCTCTGATTTCACCGAAATCGACCAGAAGGGCATGAACCTTCTTTCAACCACCGATCAGCTCGAGATGCTCCTTAATCAGAATTACAGCATGAGCATATCGGATATCAACCGCCTTGTAGCATCCAACATCTATTATCCCGGCAATGTACCCACACTGCTTGCCAATCCGGCGAAGACCACGACTCAGATAATAATGTCATACGACGAGGAGGGCCACGCCCGCGAGCAGGTCGACCTGACTTCAAGCGACAGCTACTATGCATCCTGCTACAATTACATCGGTACCGTAGCCAATCCTCTGCTGCAGCGTGTCGGCACGGCTGAAGGTCCAGAAAAGACCAAGCTGGCGCTCCGTGCCGAGGCTTATACTATCCGCGCCTACTTCCACTGGCTGGCAGCTGTAAAGTTTGCCAAGGTATATAACCCCTCGACAGCCGAGAGCGAGAAGTGTATCGCCTATCTGCTCGACGACCAGGACATCAAGCAGCCTACGCAGCAGCTCACCCAGGCTGAGGTCTACACCCGCATCCTTGAGGATCTTGATGCAGCCATCGAGCTTGACGCACTTCCCGTCAATGCGGTCAACCGCATGCGTTTCAGCAAGGCCGCCCCTTACGCGATCAAGGCCATGGTGCTGCAGTACATGCAGAAATATCCTGAAGCCTCACAGGCAGCCAAGGCAGCCCTTGAGATCAACGGTAAAATCACCGACTACAACCGCCTCATGGTAGGGACTCAGAGCATGGCAGGCATACCGTTGAGCGTGCTCCGATTCCCGCAGCTCGCTCTCGAGCAGGATTACTTCACCGATGCCGACATCGAGTTCTTCGCATGGCTTACTCCTCGTTACTACGACTCGTTTGAGGAGAAGAATCTTGTAAAGGACTGGTTCGAGACCTACCACACAATGATGTGGATGGGCAGTTGGGCAGCCACCGATCCTATGATCGGCGGCACACTGCAGGCTATGTTCGGTGTTTCCTCCGGCTCCATGAGCTACGGACTTCAGGGCGACAACAAGATAGGACGTATCAATCTGAGTACACAGCACATGTATCTCATCCTTGCCGAGAACGCCATCGCCGACAACAAGATTGACGAGGGTATGGGCTATCTTGACAAGATACGCGAGGGACGCTTCTTCCCGCAGGATTACGAAGCTCTCAAAGGACGCGTAAGCAGCAAGGCCGACGCCATAAAGATGCTCAAGAAAGTGCAGCACGGCGAGAACGTGTTCAACATCCACAACTTCATCAACCTCAAGCGCTGGACCCTGCTTCCCGACTATAAGGAGGATATAAGCTGGAGCCTCAACGGCAAGACCTACACCCTGAAACCCGAGTCGACGATGTGGGTATTCCCGTTCCCGAAAAACCTGATGAACCTGAATCCTAACTTCGAGCACAATTATCCTACAGTTGATATGTAATTTTAAGGCCTTTAAGGACGTTATACTCCTTAAAGGCCTTATTGTCTT
>CAZIPQ010000133.1:0-5044 GCA_964541165.1 uncultured Muribaculum sp. | reverse complement strand
GGGAAATGAGGCCGGAGTTTGTCTTTCGGACGCTGATTCGACATACTTCTTTAATCATTATTTTCTGCGTCCTAAAATGCGTGAGTTCAGATTTATGATTAATCCTAATATAAATGCTGACAGCGTGATAGCAAGGTCGTTGCTGACTAATAATACCGTATTGTCGGAAAAGTTTGCCGTTTTTGCCACCAATAATCTTACTGATGAGGGACTTGGCCTAATAGCCGAACAGCGCCGGCTTGCCGCAGATTATTGCAGTCTGGGTTGGGACGGCGTGATTAAAATCGGAATCTCTAAAAATGAGGCTGTCGCAATGGGCATCTCGGCGCAGGCGTACGAGAATATTGAAAGCTGGGTGAATAGTGTAAACCGGCACCAGGAAACCGACTGGGACAAGAATACGACATTTGCCTATTATCAGGTATATTTTGATGATAATGTACGTAATCCGCAAAATGACGTGATCATCCGTACGCCGGCAAAGTAGTCATGTGGCGTATATATGTTGTAATTAGAGAATTGCGATTACTTTTTGTAGATGATTGAGAGGCCGTCGCGGACGGGTATGAATACCTTTTCGACGCGGGAATCGTCGCGCACCATGTCGTTGAAGCGCCGTATGCCGATTGTCTGCGGGTCATGGGCTTCCGGATCGGTGACTTTGCCATACCACAGGGTATTGTCGGCGATGATGAAGCCTCCGGAACGCAGGCGTGGCATAACCAGCTCGTAGTAGTCGCAGTAATGGCGCTTGTTGGCATCGATAAACACTACATCCCATTCTCCGCCAAGGCGTTCGATGACGTCGACCGCGTCGCCGATATGCAGCGTTATGCTGTCACCTACCGGTGAGGCGTCGAGATGGTCGGTGATGAAGTCCTCCATCTCGTCGTTGATCTCGATGGTGTGGACTTCGGCGCCTTTCGGCAGTCCTTCGGCAAGACATTGGGCCGAGTAGCCGGTAAATGTGCCGAGTTCGAGCACGCGCATAGGCCGGATCATGCGCATGAGCATCTTCAGCAGTCGCCCCTGGGTGTGGCCGGAGCACATGTTGGCATAGAGACACATGACATGAGTGTCGCGGTCGAGCTGCCGCAGATGGTCAGGCTCGGGGTCGATGTGAGAGGCTATATAGCTGTCAAGCAGCTCGTCGTCGTTGCAGGTCGTCACTTTGTTTCCTCGAGGTTAGGCAGGTTGTAGTGGTTGTAATTGTCCATGATGGCTCCAACCTTGTTGATCTCAAGGAATGATGTCTGGCCTACGCCGTAAGCGCCACCGAGATAGGCGATGAGGTCATCCTTGGCCACATAGCCGAGCTGCATGAGGTGTTCAAGCGAGAGCTTGAGATAGTCGCGCGAAGTGGAGGTACGGGGCTGATAGAGAGCAATGACGCCGTAACTTAGTGCCAGCTGACGCATGACATGAGGATAGTAGCAGACGGCCATGGTGGGGTAGGCGCCACGGTAGGACGACACGTAGCGGGCTGTGCGGCCGGTGTAGCTGTCGTTGATAATGGCGCGGGTGCCGAGACGGTTGAAAGAGGCTACGGCCTGACGGGCGAGGAACGAGGTGACGTCGGGCTCGAGGGTAGGCACGATACGGGAATGTTCGAGCGACTTTTCGACCTCGGCGGCAACACGGCTCATGATGGTGATTGCCTCGACAGGATAGCGTCCGTAAGCGGTCTCGCCACTGAGCATCAGGGCGTCGGTGTGCTGGTTGACGGCATTGGCAATGTCACTGACCTCGGCACGCGTGGGGCGGGGATTGTTGATCATCGAGTGGAGCATCTGAGTGGCCACGATCACCGGTTTGTGGCGCAGGATACACTTGTTGATGAGTGAGCTCTGGATGACCGGAATACGCTCGGCGGGCACTTCGATGCCGAGGTCGCCTCGGGCGATCATGATGCCGTAGCTCACATCGAGTATTTCGTCAAAGTTGTCGATACCCTCCTGATTTTCAATCTTTGATATTATCTTGATGGGGCTATTGTGAGCATCGAGTATCTCCTGGATGTCGAGCACGTCACGGGCGCTGCGCACAAACGAATGGGCGATGAAGTCGATGCCGAGTTCCATGGCAATGCCGATGTTGGTGCGGTCGCGGTCGGTAAGCGATGGCAGTGGTATGCTGACGCCGGGTATGTTGACACTCTTGCGTGAGCCGAGCTCGCCGCCATTCTTGGCTACCGCCGTGATGACGGAACCATCGACAGAGACGACTTCAAAGTCAATCTCTCCGTCGTCAATGAGGAAGTGTACGCCGGGCTTTACGACTGCTGCAATGTCAGGATAGCTGAAGCATAGGCGCTCGTGGGTTGTGGTGCCCTGCGGATCGCCTATGACCTCTACGCGGTCGCCCGGCTCAAAGATTATCTTGGCATCGTCGAGATTAGTGGTGGTGCGTATCTCGGCCCCCTTGGTATCCATGAGAATACCTATTGTGGGTGATACAGCACGTACATTCTCAACGATTTTGGTGAAGCCCTCGCGGCTCAGGTGGGCCGAGTTCATGCGGACTACATTGAGGCCGTTTTCATACAGCGAACGGATGAAATCGACATCACATTTTTTATCGGATATTGTAGCGACAATCTTTGTAAACTTCTTCATAGTGGCGGATATTAAATGTGTTTATACTTGAATTAATGGCATCAGGCACCGAGCAGCGCCTCCACGCCGAGGCGGTAGCTGTCAAGGCCGAAGCCGGCGATGACACCGCGGCACACGGGTGAAATCATCGAGTGGTGGCGCACCTCCTCGCGGGCATGCACGTTGCTGATATGCACTTCGACGACAGGCACCTTTATGGCGGCGATAGCGTCGGCGATGGCAAGCGACGTGTGGGTATAGGCTCCGGCATTTAGCACCACACCGTCGACTTCGCCGAATCCAACGCGGTGAAGTTCGTCGATAATGTCGCCTTCGTGATTGCTCTGGAAGTAGCGGATGTCGGTGTCGGGATAGAGGGAACGGAGCCGTGACAGGTAGCTCTCGAAGCCCTCGCTGCCGTAGATACCCGGCTCACGCACACCGAGTAGATTGAGGTTCGGGCCGTTGATTATCGATAATTTCTTTGCCATAATTGAAGCGTTATATAATGCAAATTTACGAAATTTTTTGCTAAATTTACCGCATGTTTCTCATTTGACAATTTACAGAGCCATGCGTAAATATTTCATTGTATCGGTCATGCTGTGGACCTTGATGTCGCTGACAGCCACGGCTCAGCATCCCGATAAGCAGTATCTTGTAGCAGGTATCGCTTTCTACAACCTGGAAAACCTGTTTGATACCATTAATAATAACGGAAAATATGACTTTGAGTTCTCGCCGGAGGGCCCGAAGCAGTGGAATAGCGACAAATATCATAAAAAAATCAACAACCTGGCACGTGCCATCACGTCGCTTTCGACCGAGCGCACGCCCATCGGTCCTGCGATCATAGGCATATCGGAGGTGGAAAACCGATCGGTTGTCGAGGATCTGGTGAAGGCCGTCGACTCGACCCTTGTAGCGGCAGGCAACGAGCCGTGGCACCTCGGTATCGTGCATCATGATTCGCCTGACCGCCGAGGAGTCGATGTGGCGATGCTCTACAATCCGGTGTATTTTGTGGTGGAGGGGGTCAACAATCACCGGTTGACAATTGAGGACAATCCTGATTTCCTTACCCGCGACCAGCTTGTGGTGACCGGTCAGTTGCTCGATGTCCCGCTTAGTGTGATAGTCAATCACTGGCCTTCACGGTTGGGCGGACAGGAGGAGTCAAGCCCGCTGCGTGAAGCTGCTGCGCGCCTGTCGCGCCATATAGCCGACTCGCTGTGGACTGTCGATCCTTCCATGGCTGTAGTGATGATGGGCGACCTTAACGATGACCCTCAGGACAAGTCATGTGCCGAGGCCTTCGGCGCCGTACGCAACCGCGAGGATGTCGCGCCACATGGATTTTATAATCCTTTCTGGTATATACTCGACAATGGCGTAGGCACGCTGTGCTATCGCGGCAAGTGGAATCTCTTTGATCAGATAATCCTGTCGGGCAATCTCGTAGATGGTTCTCTGCCTGCTCTCCAGTACTGGAAGTGTACGGTTCAGAATGCTCCGTTCTTACGCACAAAGCGCGGCAAGTACAAAAATTATCCTCACCGCACTTTCTCGGGCCAGAATTTCCTTAACGGTTATTCCGACCACTTCCCCACGCAGATTTTCCTGCTGCGCGAGGTGTAATTATTGCAGCTTCACGCTCTCGCCCGGTGCGTCAAGACAGTGGCAGCGTGTGGCAGGATCCTTGATGTAGCTGCCAAAGTCGCATGCTGCCGTTGCGTTCTTGCCTCCGAAGTGCATCGGGAAGAAATCGGCAACCTTGATTTTTTCGGTAAATAGCTCTGCTCCTCGGGCAAAGTCGTTTCCAAGGCGATTGTCGACGGGGAACATCGCAACGTCAAATGACGGATACTCCTCGGCGATGCGGTTGACTATTGTCATGAAGTGACGTTCTGCAGTCTCAGCCTCTTTGGGGGTCGACATGTCTTTCCAGTGCCAGTCATTAAGATCGCCGGCGTGGAAAATAGTC
Organism: uncultured Muribaculum sp.; assembly: GCA_964541165.1. Classification (GTDB taxonomy): domain Bacteria; phylum Bacteroidota; class Bacteroidia; order Bacteroidales; family Muribaculaceae; genus Muribaculum. The sequence continues at coordinate 466 of CAZIPQ010000133.1, read as the reverse complement.
TTGCCTTCGGCAGTGGTGACGGCAAAGCTGATGCCGGCGTCGGTCGAGCCGAAAGCCTTGACCCTGATGTTGCCCGGAAGGTTCTCCAGCACGTCGCCGCGGCTCATTCCGGCTACCTGGATACCGAGAGATGTCGGAATAGTCTGGCCGTAGACATCGTTGCTCAGTATATATACGCGCTTGTGTGACTGCGCGAGGTCATATATGGCCGAATTATAGTGATCGGGATGATGGTGGCTTACAAAGAAAAGCACCGGAAGCGTAGGATGAGCCTCCAGTATTTTGTGCAGGGCATGAGCCGGATCCTTGTAATAGTCAAATACCATGATGGCGGTAGGGGTAGTCACCGCAAAACCGCTATGATCTAAAAATGTAACTGTCATCATAATGTAGTCCTTTTGATTTCTACTTATAATAACACATCACTTCGGCAGGGGTTCTCTCCCTTATCTTTATTTAGCATTTG
>CAZIPQ010000132.1:0-5073 GCA_964541165.1 uncultured Muribaculum sp. | reverse complement strand
CCCATATTGTCGGCACTCTCCGAGGCAAATTTGCTGACAGTAACACCAATCACCTCGCCTTTATCGTTGATGATAGGACCGCCGGAGTTACCGGGATTCACCGGTGCGTCGACCTGAATGTAATATTTGCCGTCCATAAGCTGACGGGGCGACGATAGCGAGCCCTCGGTGATGGTGAATGGCATGCCGAATGGGTAACCGGCAACGTGCACCTTCGAGCCGATGGCCGGGTCTTCGTCGCCGGCGAGTTCTAAGTCGGGCAGATGGCTGAAATCGGCATCTACAGCCAGCAACGCAAGGTCGAGCTCGGGATTGACAGCAACCACGCGCGCTTCGTAGGGGTTGCGGTCATTGTCATGAATGGCTACGGTGCGATAGCCGGCCACAACGTGGTAGTTTGTCACGAAGATATCGTGCTGCTTGAGATAGAAGCAGCTGCCTGACCCGTCGGAGTGGGTCACCTTATATATGAGTTTGTTGATTTCAGAAATCATAAAGGGGTAGAAATTAAAGTTGGATAATTGACCGGCTCAACAGTTTGATTACTTCCCGAGAGCATTGATCATAATCATCTGCAGCTGAGTAGCCAGGCGCATATAGGTAGTGGTATCACCGGCTTTGAGGGCTTCGTCCATCTGTCGCTGTATTGCCACGATTTCATCGCCGCTCATCGCCTCTACCATCTTTTGGTGTGCAGCCATCACGTTGGCATGAGCTTGTGCCAAAGCCTCTTCATCTTCCTCTTCTTCCGCCTCTTCCTGCAACTCCTCTTCCTCGGCATCTTCCTTATCATCGTCATCATCGTCGCTGTTGGGAATTTCGAGGTCGCCGTCCATAATCTTGTCAAGCGCTGTTAGTAATATCGGAGCGGCATCCTTGATCGGCAACGAAGCACTCTCACGCAGAGCGGTCACCACGAGGTATTCAAGCAACAGCGGTATGTCGTTCTCAGCCAGGAGGCGGTAGAAGGCATGGTAGATGCGAACCACCACCTGCTCGTATTCCTTGCGCTGCATTGCTTCGGTTACGCCCTCGTGGAGCGGCTCGAAATCTTCCTGCACGCTCTGCAGGGGCGAGTGAGCTTTCATCGACACTATCATTTCTACTGAGTATAGATCCTTGGCCAGGTCAGGCTTGGACATGTCGAGGAGCTTGCGGAGAAATGTGGTACCGCGGCCAACGAGCTCCTCAAGCGGGCGCTCGTCGTTCATGGACTCGACGGCTTTCTCAATCTCATTTATGAGCTGTCCCTGTGGATTGGCGAAGAACACAAACTGCTGAATGGCACCGGCCACCAGGGTCCAGGCATAGTTGTAGTTTCGCTTCGAGCAGTAGTCTGCGGCATCTTTGAGCGCCTGTTCACCAATGGTATGCAGGCCGTTGTAGACAGCGTCGACCTTGGCTGGGGTATAGGGTGTGACACGCGGCGTGTAGCAGCGCTCGGCATTGAAGTGCGTGCACAGCTCATCGTCGTAGCGGTCGCCAATAGCACAGATATTGTGGATTACGGCATGAATCTTATGGGGATGTGTATCGGTAATGGGGCATGAATACTCCATCTGAAGAAAATCGCCTTTCTTCACAAAGCGCGCCAGCATCAGATTGTTGATATTCATTTCGGCGATGCGTCGCAGCATGGCTACCTTACCCTTCTGGGGCAGCTTGAGGAAGTCGGCTGTGATATGGAGCGTGTCGTCAGTGATGCGAATGTGCACCACAATCGAACCGTGAGGGATGCTGAACGACGTGCCATCGGCATTACCGTAGCGCTCGGCAAAGTCGCAGTCGAGAGCATCCACAAGCAACTGCAATGATTTCAGATAGTCTTGATTTTCGAAAGCCTCGACGGCTTCAGCCATCGTCTCGCCGTCGGTATAGACGAGCTGCTGTTCGGCTGCCGGCGGAATATAGGGAAATGATTGTTTCATCTCTCAGGGATTTTGATTTTTATAGAAAGAATTATTCGGTATCTACAAAATTACGAAATACATTATGCAAAACGCCACTTTGCCCATATTTTTTTACGCATGTGTAAAAGTTGGTTCCGCAGGGCAAAAAATCTGTTCAAATAAGGGTTATTCCGAGCGGTTGCCCTGTGCAATTATTAGGTTTATTTGTCAACTTGGAGGATATTGAGTAACTTTGTGCTATGGCTCGACTTATGGCAATTGATTATGGAAAAAAACGGTGTGGTATCGCAGTGACCGACACACTGTGTATCGTGGCTACCGGTCTTGCAACGGTTGCCACAGCCGATCTGGCCTCCTATGTAAAGAATTACTGTGAAAGGGAAGAGGTATCGACGATCGTCGTGGGACTCCCGACCACTATGCGTGGCGAGCCCTCGGAGTCGATGCGCTATATAGAGCCTGGTATCCGTAAGTTACGCACAGTGTTGCCTACCGGGATTGATCTTATATTCTGGGATGAACGTTTTACCTCGACGCTTGCGCATAAGGCAATGATAGAAGGAGGGATGCGTAAATCGCGCCGGCAGGACAAGGCTATTGTCGATGAAATGGCGGCAACCATTATACTTAATGATTATTTACAAAGCAAATCATATAATCGATGAAATTACCAATTTATCTGTTTGGTCATCCGGTGCTCCGGCGTGAATCAAAAGATGTCACTCCGGATTATCCCGAGCTGAAAAAGCTGCTGGATGATATGTATGAGACTATGTATTATTCGGAAGGTGTGGGGCTTGCTGCTCCGCAGATAGGACGCAATGACCGTATCGTGGTCATTGATGCCTCACCGGTGGCTGATAACTTCCCAGAATGTGCCGGACGCAAGATGACGCTGATCAATCCCAAGGTCGAAATACTCGACGGCGATCCTGTGTCACGTGACGAGGGGTGCTTGAGTGTGCCTGATATGAGTGAGAGTGTGTCGCGCGTGGAGCACATACGCCTTACATGGCTTGACGAGGATTTTAATCCGCATGAAGAGGAGATTTCAGGATTTCTGGCGCGTATAGTGCAGCATGAATGTGATCATCTTGACGGAAAGCTCTATGTGGATCATATATCGCCTATACGCAAGCAACTTATAAGAGGTAAGCTTAACAATATAATGACGGGAAAAAAACGCGTGGACTATCCGGTGCGTTATGCCCCAAAACGCTAATCAAATGGCTGACGATAAGAAAATCATTTTTTCAATGGTGGGGGTGAGCAAGATTTACCCGCCACAGAAACAGGTTCTGAAAGACATATACCTGTCGTTCTTCTATGGTGCCAAAATCGGCATCATCGGTCTCAACGGCTCAGGTAAATCTTCACTTCTCAAGATTATCGCCGGAATAGACAAGCAGTATCAGGGAGAGGTTGTGTTTTCTCCGGGATATTCGGTGGGATATCTTGAACAGGATCCTAAACTTGATCCTGACAAGACGGTCATCGAGGTAGTGCGCGAAGGTGTACAGCCTATAATGGATCTTCTTGCCGAGTTTGATAAGGTAAACGAGGCTTTCGGCGATCCCGATGTTCTTGAGGATCCTGACAAGATGGATGCACTGATCGCACGTCAGGCAGAGCTCCAGGATAAACTCGATGCCGCCGATGCATGGAATATCGACAGCAAGCTCGAGCGTGCCATGGATGCGCTTCAGTGTCCGCCTGACGATCAGAAGATCTCCACACTCTCCGGCGGTGAACGTCGCCGCGTGGCTCTTTGCCGTCTGTTGCTTCAGCAGCCCGACGTATTGCTGCTTGACGAGCCTACCAACCACCTTGACGCCGAGTCGATCGACTGGCTCGAGCAGCATCTGCAGCAGTATCCGGGCACAGTGATTGCCATTACCCACGACCGCTACTTCCTCGATCATGTGGCTGGCTGGATTCTTGAGCTCGACCGTGGCGAGGGTATACCCTGGAAGGGTAATTATTCGTCATGGCTGGAACAGAAAACCAAGCGCATGGCTCAGGAGGAAAAGCAGGCAAGCAAGCGCCGCAAGACTCTCGAACGTGAGCTCGAATGGGTGCGTATGGCTCCCAAGGCACGCCAGGCCAAGGGAAAGGCACGTCTTAACTCTTACGATAAGCTGCTTAACGAGGATCAGAAGGCACGCGAAGAGCGTCTGGAGATCTTTATACCCAACGGTCCCCGCCTCGGTAATAAAGTTATTGAAGCCACAGGTCTTGCCAAGGCCTTCGGTAAAAAGCAGCTGTTCAAGGATCTCAGCTTCTCATTGCCGCCAAATGGTATAGTAGGTGTGATCGGTCCTAATGGTGCGGGTAAAACTACTCTGTTCCGCCTTATCATGGGTCAGGAGGCTGCTGATGCCGGTACATTTGACGTCGGTGAAACAGTGAAGGTGGCCTATGTGGACCAGACTCACCATGATCTTCTGCCTGAAAAGTCAGTATATGAAGTGATCTCACAGGGAGTGGATTCGTTCCGTATGGGTGGCCGCGATATAAACGCACGTGCCTATCTGTCAAAATTCAATTTCACCGGAGCTGATCAGGAAAAGAAAATCGGCGTGTTGTCGGGTGGCGAACGCAACCGACTGCATCTTGCCATGGCATTGAAGGAAGAGGGCAACGTATTGCTGCTTGACGAGCCGACCAACGATATTGACGTCAATACACTGCGTGCGCTTGAGGAGGGTCTTGACGACTTTGCCGGATGTGCAGTGGTTGTTAGTCACGACCGTTGGTTCCTCGACCGTATCTGCACCCATATTCTGTCATTTGAGGGCGACGGCAAGGTGGTGTTCTATGAAGGTTCCTATTCCGACTATGAGGAGTACAAGAAGGCTCACAACGGAGGTAAGGAATTGCCGCGTAAACGTTACCGCAAACTGATGGAGTAATCCATTAGAAAGAGTAAAATAAAAAATGGAGGCTGTGAAAACAGCCTCCATTTTTTATTTGGTAGAAGGGGAGGATTATTCCTCGCCCTTCAGTATCTCAAGCATCTTGATGGCCGATACGGGGATACGGGTACCGGGGCCAAAGATAGCGGCTACTCCAGCCTTGTAGAGGAAGTCATAGTCCTGAGCGGGGATAACACCGCCGGCGGTTACGAGGATGTCCTCACGGCCGAGCTTCTTGAGCTCTTCGA
>CAZIPQ010000131.1:0-5243 GCA_964541165.1 uncultured Muribaculum sp. | reverse complement strand
ACGGTCGGTCTCGTCGCTGCAGCCTATCATCAGCGGCTCCATGAGGTCGTTGATGCCGCCTGTCTTTACGCCGGAGGCGGTAGCCACGGCGACTCCGTCCACATACAGTGTCAGCGTCTTGGCCTCAAAGTCGCGCACACAGGCTATGTGGTGCCACCCGCCGTCAAACACCGCCGACGCGTCAGCAAGCTTACAGTCGGTCTTAGCCACGTCGTCGTCAATTGAGAAGCAGAGATATCCGTTCTTGCGCTCGAGCCCTATCCAGTTGCCCGATGCCGACAGTCCGTCGTTCTTATGGCTGCCTTTGAAGAATATGTAGCCGTTGTCGTCGGTCGACTTCATCCACAGCTCCACTGTAAACGGGCGCTCGCCCAGCTGCACGGCATCGTAAGCCGGCTGCGTGAAGTAGCCACCGTCGGCAAATTCCACCGCTCCGCCCTTCAGTCCATTGACGAGCACCGGCATGCCGCCCACGGCCTCAGCCTCGCCATACACGAGGTTAGGCGTCGTCGAGCCTATCTCATCCATCGGGAAGTATGCAAGCTCACGGCCTGTGGTGTTATAATGCTCGGCCACTTTCGCCGCGGTCATCGCTCCTTTATATACTACGAGTTCATCAATGTCGCCCGTGTAAGGGTTGTCAAAGTTGACATTGACATTGCCTATCACAAAATTCTCGTCGGCAAATCCGAGCGCGCCCGTTTCATCATCAGCGTCACCCTCAAACTTGCCGTCCACATAAAACGCCAGCTTCCGGGCATATATGTCGCGCACGAGCACCACATGATGCCAGTCGCCGTCAAACAGCGTCTTTCCGTAATCCTTCAGCTGCACCTGGCTCTTGGTCACGTCATCATCGATAGCAAATGTCACATTTCCGTTTTTCAGCTCAAGTCCCAGCCAGTTGCCTGTCGCGCCGGTCGCTTCACTGCGGGTTATCGAGCCTTTATGGAGCAGATAAGCCGCCGTATCCTCCGAACGCATCCAGAATTCGATCGAGAAGTCGCCGCCACCGAGCGCCATCAGCGGGTCGGCACCCTGCACGAGATAAGAACTGCCGTCAAACCTTGCCGCGCCACCCTTCCGGGCGTCAGGAGCAGCCACAAGACTGCCGGTCACCGTAGCATCAGTGCCGGCGTCGTTTGTGCCGTCAGGAGTGTCAAATGCAAACCGGGCTACCGGCACAAGCAGCTCGCTGCGGCGCACCTTAAGGTTCACGCGAAGCGTAGCCTCCTCGTCATACTGATTGCCGGTCGTCACAATCGTTATCGTGTACTCGCCCACCTCGGCCGGAGTGCCCGACAGCGTGCCGGTAAGAGTCGTGGCGTCAAAGTCAAATGTCACCCCTTCGGGCAATTCATCGGCCTTTGCGCCGGTGGCCCGCGCCACCTTCACCTCTATCGGCGTCATCGCTTCACCGAGATTGACCAGCTGAGCAGTGGCACCGCCGGTAGCCGTAAATTTAGCCCCGCGGTTAAAGTATTCCTCCAGATTATAGCTCAGGTGAGGCGGCTGGTTATAGGCCACGTTCTGCCATGCTATCGCCATGCGGTACTGATGGTCCTGCATCAGGCATGTCACCTTATAGTCGGTCGGTATAGGGGTTGTAAACAGCAGCAGGTCGCTTTCCGTCGATCCGTCGTGCAGTATCACCTCCTCGCGCCAGTCGCCCAGCAGGTCAGCCTGCAGGTTGGGCGTCGCCTTGGTAGAGTTGCACGACGCGGCGTTGCTGTATTTACTGAACTCTACCAGTGTCGATGTCGATTTTAACTCTTCATTGGGCTTAGTTATCTTGACTCCGTCAAGGAGCTCGTCCAGCACATCGCCGTCCCAGTATATGCGGAAGTTGATCGACGGACGCTTCGAGCCCACCGCCGTGCCGCTGTTGTACACCATATTGTCACTCGATGACCAGTATTCGTAGCCGCTCCACTGCGATGTTATATTGGCAGCCAGGCCGCGGCCTATGTCATTACCGCTCTGGCTCTTGCCGAATAATATCTCACCCGTGCGGGCGTCACGCAGCTCCGTGTCCCATTTATACTGGGCCGATTTCTCTTCATGAGGCATGAACACCTCCAGGCCCTCACGCTCTGGCAGCATGTCGGCCAGATGCAGCGCATCGCCGTGGCCCGCTCCCGTGCGGTAAAGCAGTGAGCCGTCATGATCTATACAGGCAGCGCCATACACGATCTCGTCACAGCCGTCACCGTCGACATCGCCCACCGTGAGGCTGTGCGCACCCTCGCCATAGGCCCCTTTGCCCGAGGTCTCCGACTTATGCAGCCACACCTCCTTCAGTTCCTTGCCGTCAAAGTCGACGGCCCACAGATAAGCCGCCGTATAATAGCCGCGGCACATCACCGCCGACGGATGCTTGCCGTCAAGATAGGCCACGCCCGCAAGATAGCGTTCCGAACGGCCGCCGTACGAGTCACCCCAGCCGGTCGACGATTTGTCAAACTTGCGTATGCTGCGTGGCGGGTTGTATGCTATCGTATTGATAGCGGCGCCGGTCGCTCCCGAAAATACCGTCAGATATTCCGGGCCCGAAAGTATGTGCCCCTGCGAGTTGCGGTAGTCATCGGTCACCTTGTCGCTCCCCATCAGCACGGCGTTGCCAGCGCCGTCGATCGTGCCGGGAGCGGTCTTGCATATCATCTCAGCCTTGCCGTCGCCGTCAAAGTCATATACCATAAACTGCGTGTAGTGGTTGCCCGAGCGGATGTTGCGCCCGAGGTCGATGCGCCATAGTTTGGTGCCGTCAAGCCGGTAGCAGTCTATATATGTATTACCCGTGTAGCGGTAAAATGAATTGTCGGCCGCATTCGTAGGATGCCATTTCACAAACAGCTCATACTGCCCGTCGCCGTCGATATCACCCACCGAAATATCATCGGGAGTATAGGTATAGTCGCGCTCCTCGTTAGCGCCGCCGGCGGGCGACTTTCCCCCTGCTGGCCGGTCAAGATGTATGCGCATATAGGGCTGATCCCATGCCACGGCCGATCCCGTGTCCTTTGTGCCGGCATCTACAATGGCACGCACCTCATATTTTGATCCCGCCTTACCTGACGCGTCAGTAATATTGGTGCGCGTGGCAATCGGAGTATCGGTTATCTTGACGCCGTCACGGTACACGTCAAATACCATATTCTTTTCATCGGAGGCCAGACTGCGCCACGACACAAACACACCTTTATCGGTAGGCACAGCCACCACGCCGCGGTTGAGATACTCGGCCTGTGCCTGCGCTGCGGCAGGAAGGCCCGCAACCATAGCCAGGGCGCAGGTAAGAAGAGTCTTTTTCATGCTATTATTTACAGTGATTAATCACCCGCAAAGTTAGTGTTTTTTCGCCTCACCTACAAACGGACTCCCGCCGGTTCACAGCTTGCAGCGCCCGTAAATCGAAATCTTAGGATGGCTTGGTGTGGCTCCGGCGGAGTGTGGCGGAGGTGAGAAAGTTGTGGCGGAGCGGGGCTATTTTATGGGTAAAATCCTTATCTTTGCAAAGAGCGACAGGCGATCCAACAGGATAGGGCTGTTGTTGACCTGATAGGTTATATTGTTAATCCGATAATCCATGATGAGATGAAAGGTTCCGGATATAAGGTAGCTGCCGACATTCTGTCGATGCTGCTTGTATTGGCGGCGATCGTGACGGGCTTTATGCTGCACAACGATGTGTGGCACATACATCGTTACGATGACACACTGTTATGGGGCACGCATGAGTCGGCCGGGTTAGCGCTTGTCGCTTTGGTCGCCATTCATTGTGTCCAGCATTCCTTCTGGTTTAGGAATTATGCTAAATTGCGGCCAAATCGAAAGATGGTTACCACGATATTGCTGACCATCGGCATAATTGTGGCCATATCCGGCGTGATATTGATGTGTGGCAGTCATTCTGAGCTTGTTTCCCGGGTTCATTATATCGGAGCAATCCTGTTTACCGTCGTGGCGATAGGTCATGTCATAAAGCGCTGGAAAATCCTGAGATCATTACTCTGATGTTGTTCAAACTGCCAATTAAGATGATTGAAACGGAAAGACTGATACTCCGGCCGTGGCAGGAGGCTGATGCCGAGGCGCTTTACCGGTATGCAAGCGACCCCGATATCGGGCCGGTCGCCGGCTGGCCGCCACATGCCTCGGTAGAGGAGAGCCTTGAGGTGATACGCACCGTATTTGCCGCCCCTGAGACGTATGCGGTCGTCCTGAAGGCTACCGGTGAGCCCGTCGGATGCTGTGGGATAATGTCTACAGATAGCCTCCATACCGCCGACATGACTGAGCGTGAGGCCGAGATAGGCTACTGGATCGGCAAGCCGTATTGGGGCCAAGGTCTTATCCCGGAGGCAGTGAGGGCGTTGCTGTCGAGGAGCTTCAATGAATTGGGCCTTGATGCGGTGTGGTGCGGATATTATGAAGGAAACTCCAAGTCAAAACGTGTCTGCGAGAAATGCGGCTTTAAATATCATCGCACCAACACCGATATACTCTCTCCGCTCGGTGACCGCCGGACCGAGCATTTCTATAAGATGACAAAAGAAGATTACAGTGCCATGCATGTGGCAGAACTAATTTAATAAACTGATGGCTTTTGACTATAAGAAAGAATACAAGGAATACTACATGCCCAAGTCTACGCCGGCTATTGTTGAGGTGCCGGCAATGAACTACATCGCGGTGAGCGGATCCGGTGACCCGAATGAGCCCGATGGCGCTTACCAACATGCGCTGGAGATGCTCTATCCGGTGGCCTACACGCTGAAGATGAGCTATAAGACCGACTATCGCATGGAAGGATTCTTCGAATACGTTGTTCCGCCTCTTGAAGGCCTCTGGTGGAACGATGCCGACCTCACGGATAAGTCGGCCTTTCGATGGATTGCCATGATACGCATCCCTGACTTCGTGAAAAGCGAGGATGTGGAGTGGGCAAAGCAGGAGGTGCTCAGGAAGAAGGGCCGTGACTGCTCCCGGCTTCACTTCATGAGCCTCAACGAGGGCCTGTGCGCCCAGATCATGCACATAGGCCCCTATGATACGGAGCCGGCATCACTTTCAGCCATCGACCGGTTCCTTGACGCGGCCGGTTACGTAAAGGATATTAACGATATTCGCCGGCACCACGAGATATACCTGTCTGACCCGAGGAAATGCAGCCCCGACAAGATAAAGACCGTACTTCGTATCCCCATCTCAAAACAGACTGATAAATAACCCATCCCGCCCAT
>CAZIPQ010000130.1:0-5252 GCA_964541165.1 uncultured Muribaculum sp. | reverse complement strand
TGATTTTTAATCAATAAAACTATCCATAAAAAGTGAAATAATTATAAATGAACCCTTTTTAGTCATTGCATCACATGCACTTTAATTTGTTTTGGAGTATTTGAATAAAATCCCTAACTTTGTAGTCCGTTATGAAATACGGTTTTGACAACGAGAAATATCTCAAAATTCAGTCCGAACATATAAAGGAGCGCATAGCCCAGTTCGGCAACAAACTTTACCTCGAACTCGGAGGAAAGCTTTTCGATGACCATCATGCAAGTCGTGTGTTGCCAGGTTTTCAGCCTGACAGTAAATTGCGCATGCTTAGTCAGATCAGTGACAGTGCTGAAATAGTAATTGTCATCAGTGCCCTCGACATTGAGAAAAACAAGGTCAGAAGTGACCTTGGCATCACTTACGACATGGATGTGCTGCGCCTACGCACTGAATTCCAGAACCGGGGATTTCTGGTTGGATCGGTGGTTATCACCCATTACAACGGACAGAGCAGTGCCGATGCTTTCCGCGCCCGTCTTGAGCGCATGGGTATCACCACTTATTACCATTACACCATCGAGGGATATCCGACAAATGTTGACCTGATCGCGTCAGACAAGGGTTTCGGACGTAATGATTATGTAGAAACGACCCGTCCGCTGGTTATCGTCACGGCTCCGGGCCCGGGCAGCGGCAAGATGGCGGTATGTCTCAGTCAGCTGTATAATGAGCATAAGCGTGGCATCGAGGCCGGATATGCGAAGTTTGAGACATTTCCGGTGTGGAGTCTTCCCCTGAAGCATCCGGTGAATATCGCTTATGAAGCAGCTACCGCCGACCTGAACGACGTAAACATGATTGACCCCTTCCATCTGGAGGCTTATGGCAAGACTGCAATCAACTATAACCGCGATATCGAGATATTCCCGGTGCTGAATGCCCTTTTCGAGGGTATTTACGGCGAAAATCCCTACAAGTCGCCTACCGACATGGGTGTAAATATGGTGGGCTTCTGCATAAATGATGACAAGGTATGCTGCGAGGCATCAAAAATGGAGATTATCCGCCGCTATTATACCGCTCTTAACGGACTTGCTGATGGTGACGGCAATGAATCCGAGATCAACAAGATAGCGTTGTTGATGAAGCAGGCTCATATCGATACTTCCTATCGTAAGCCCATCAAGGCCGCCAAGGAGCGCGCCAGCAGGAGCGGATTGCCTTGTTCGGCTATCGAACTTTCCGACGGTACCATCATCACCGCCGAGACAAGTGCTCTGCTTGGCCCGAGTGCAGCCCTTATCCTCAATGCCATCAAGTATCTTGCCGGTATCGAGCACTCGGTGAAACTGATTCCGCAGGATATGATTGAGCCTATTCAGTTTACCAAACTCAACTATCTTAGCAGTCATAATCCGCGATTGCATACTGATGAGGTGCTCGTGGCTCTGTCGGTGCTGAGTACTCACAATGAAAATTGCCGCCGCGCACTGTCGAAACTTCCCGAGCTGCGTGGTTGTCAGGTACATTCTACCGTGATGCTCGGCGAGGTCGACCGTAAGATCTTCAAGAAGCTCGGTGTCGGGCTTACATGTGATCCCACCAAGAAAAATTAAACAGGCACGGTGTCATGCTGACATCGTACCTGTAAAAGCGATATTGAATGTTGGGCCGGATTTATTCCGGCTCAACTGATTCCGGAGCAAACAACGGATCCCATGCCGGCAGTTTGACAGGCTCGGTATTGAGAGCTTTCATGACCTTGGGCAGGGCATACTTTTTGTCGACGACGAGGCGGAACATATATTCATCAAACCAAGGATCGGTCATGATGAGGTAGCCGTCATTGGCTCCGGGGCCCCAGCTGTTTTCTACCAGCCATTTGCGGGGCTGTCCTTTCTCATCAAGATCCACACCGGCGAGGGTCATCGCGTGGCTTGAGGCACTTGCGTGTGTGGCAATCCGCTCGGCCTTGTTCATGCTGTAGGTTGTGCCGAATAACGCTCCGTAGTCATACGTGTCAAGGTCAAGGACATCGCGGTCACGGTCACGGAATTTATTCACGTCACATGAGAAATACATCATCGTGCTGTCTTTGATCGATGCGATTGCCATGGCTTTTATATCCTCCATCGGCACATTGACGTAAGTCCAGTTCTTGCCGTCGTAGGCATGGCGGTCATAGTCTATCTCATATATTCGGTAGTATGGACGGCTCGGGTCGTTCATCAGCATCACAAAGTCATTTTTAAGGTCGCGTCCGATATATTCCGCATAGAACGACTGTGGAGTATAAGTCCGGGTTTCGACAGGATTGCCTGACGCATCCTCACGGGTCCATGTAAATTCAGTCGGGGGCACTCCGAGATTAAGCGCGAGGAATGAGTAGACTTCTTTAAGCATCTCTACCTTGTCATTTTCAAGCTGCTGAGCTGAAGCACCGTTCTTTGCTGCCTCACGCAGACGCAGACCCCATTCACGGAGCTTGAGACCGAGCAGCTGACGCATCACAGCGGTATTTTCGCTTGAATATGTCTCGGCCATCACCGATGCCGGTACAACTCCGTATTTCATCAGGTTGTCCGATACGCCTGTAAACTGTCCGCCATCATTGATCGGGTTGGCAAACAGCCAGTCGACTGTCTGGTCATCGGCGGGGAGTGATGCGGTGTCGATGATGCCCTGAAGGAAAAGATTTGACTTTTCAAGCTGATCCCAGAAGAAGTTGTAGTTTTGTGACAGTTTGAATGCCGGTAATCCCAGATCCTCGATCATGCGGGCACGCATAACGTTCAGGCCGGTGAAAAGCCAGCAGCGTCCCGATGACTTTTGGTCGGTGATGCCTTTGCTCTTTACGCGATGAGAGAAGTGTTTGTCAAAATTGTTCTTACGCTCCTGATTGAGAGCCAGTACATTTATTCCTGTACCTGCCAGAGCATTATGAAGTGCTTTCTGACTTTGGTCAGGATTGTATGATGATTTCAGCTCAGTGAGTATTTCAGGCGTGATAGCGCCCTTTGAGGGAGTATCGGCCCATGCGGCGAGAGATCCCAGCAAGGCAACTCCAACCAGACAATAGTGTAGTTTCATGATTGAATATGATTGGTTATTTATCACAAAATTAATTATTTTGCCCATTATGCACAACTTTACAGCCAATTAACTTATTCTGTCATGCTGTGTCGGAAAAATGTAAATACTAAAATTTCTCCAAGTGGAGTGTAATTTGTAACTTTGCAATCTAACATGTTAACTGATGGGAATATTTAATTTTTTTTCCAAGGAAAAAAAGCAGACGCTTGATAAGGGTCTTGAACGTACCAAACAGGGTGTATTTTCAAAACTTGCACGTGCAGTAGCCGGAAAGTCAAAAATCGATGATGAGATACTTGATAATCTGGAAGAGGTATTCATTACCTCTGATGTCGGTGTTGAGACAACGCTGAAGATAATTGAGCGTATTGAAAAGCGTGTGGCCCGTGACAAATACGTTAATTCAAGTGAGCTTAATGAACTTCTTTGTGAGGAAATCACAGCTTTACTTGCTGAAAACAACAACGAGTCGTCACAGGCTGACTTCACTGTTCCTGCCGATCATAAGCCTCATGTTATAATGGTGGTGGGCGTGAACGGTGTAGGAAAGACTACCACTATCGGCAAGCTGGCCCATCAGTTCAAGGCTGCAGGAAACAAGGTGATGCTCGGTGCCGCCGACACTTTCCGTGCCGCGGCAGTGGAGCAGCTTGACGTGTGGGGCGAACGTGCCGGCGTGCCGGTTGTAAAACAGAAACTTGGTGCTGATCCGGCTTCGGTGGCGTTTGACACTCTTCAGTCGGCCAAGGCCAATGATGTGGATGTCGTAATCATCGATACCGCAGGGCGTCTTCACAACAAGAAGGGCCTGATGGATGAGCTGACAAAGATAAAGAACGTGATGCAGAAGGTAGTGCCTGATGCGCCTCACGAGGTGCTGCTGGTGCTTGACGGGTCGACAGGACAGAACGCGTTCGAACAGGCTCGTCAGTTTGTGGCCGCGACCAAGGTCAACGAGCTTGCCATCACAAAACTTGACGGTACCGCCAAGGGTGGGGTAGTAATCGGTATCAGTGACCAGTTCAAGATACCGGTGAAATACATCGGTCTCGGCGAGGGTATCGAGGACCTTCAGGTATTTCACAAAAATGAGTTTGTGAAGTCGCTCTTTGGAAAGGAACTGTAATGGCGCTTCGTAAAATAGATGTCATCACCCTCGGGTGTTCAAAAAATCTTGTCGACAGCGAACGGCTCATGTCGATGCTGGCCGATGCCGGTTTTGATGCCGCTCATGATCCTGCCTCACCGCGTGGAGGTGCGGTCGTGGTCAATACCTGCGGTTTTATCGGCGATGCCAAGGAAGAGTCGATAAATACCATTCTCGAATTGCTTCAGCGTAAGGAGCAAGGTGATGTCGACAGTGTATATGTGATGGGGTGTCTGTCACAGCGATATATGGAGGAGCTGAAGGCCGAAATGCCTGAGGTTGACGGCTGGTACGGCAAGTTTGACTGGCCTGATCTGGTGAAGCATCTGTCTTCATCGGCTCCCGGCGTGGCAAAGTATGACCGTGTCATTACCACCCCTCGCCATCATGCCTATATAAAGATTGCCGAGGGATGCAACCGCTTCTGCTCCTTCTGTGCTATTCCTCTCATTACTGGACGTTTTCATTCCCGTACTATCGAGGATATACTTGATGAGGTAAGCCGCCTTGTGGCCAACGGGACTAAGGAATTTAACGTTATCGCCCAGGATCTGTCGAGTTATGGTACCGATGTCTATGGTCATCAGGCTCTTGCCGAGCTTATCGACAGGATGGCTGATATCAAGGGGGTAGAGTGGATCAGGCTGCACTATGCTTATCCCGCCGGCTTCCCGATGGATGTGCTCGATGTCATGGCACGCCGTCCCAACGTGTGCGGTTATCTTGATATTGCCCTGCAGCATGTGAGCGACAAGGTGCTTGCCAATATGCGCCGCCATATCACAGGGGCTGAAACCCGTGAGTTGCTGGCAGAGATACGCCGTCGTGTTCCCGGTATACACATACGTACCACGCTTATGACAGGATTCCCCGGTGAGGGTGAGGCCGAGTTTGAGGAGCTGAAGGAGTTTGTGAAAGAGCAGCGGTTTGAACGCATGGGAGCATTCGCCTACTGTGAGGAGGATGATACCTACGGCGCCAAGAACTTTACCGATGATATTCCCGATGAGGTAAAGCAGCAACGGCTGTCAGA
>CAZIPQ010000129.1:1798-5258 GCA_964541165.1 uncultured Muribaculum sp. | reverse complement strand
CAACGAGCAGGCCATCATGTCGCCCGAATGGTCAATCCACGCCGCCGCCGGCACCAGCAACTACATGTTTATCTGGGGCATGGGCGGTGAAAACCTTGACTATGGCGACATGGACAAGATCACCTACCTTGAAATGCAGTAATCAATCAGTTACAGCACAATACAAGCAGAGCCGGGCCAATCAGGTCCGGCTCTTTTTATACTCCTATGCGGCTACACCTATGCAAACGGCGCAGCCGCTTGGAAGAAATTTTCTGAGCAAGGATTAGGCTATTCTTGATTGGCGATGGTTCAACTTAGTGGAATCAAAACATGCATCTTTGCAATTAAACCACAATCATCTTATTAAAATATGGCATAATTTATTTGCAAAATAAAATTTTATAAACTACATTTGCAAATATTAGTATCTCAAAGCCAATGCGAGCCATATATTTGTTAACAGTACCATTATTGCTATTATTGACTGGCTGTTCAGGTCAGGGCAACAGAGTCATTGCAGCGGATATTGAAAAATGGCATCGAAAGGAGATTATAATTCCCGCCTCTCTTAAATATTATGTTAAAGGAGAACAGGTCGATTACGATATTGATGACTGCGACTTCAAGTTGGTCACTTATGTCAGATCAGGCAGCTGTTCATCGTGCATGATGAAATTAAAGGAATGGCGCAAGGCCTTGGCCGATTTTGACACAATAAGTACACGTGATATTAATCTGGTGATGATTGTATCATCGGATACACCAGATAAAATTGCACTTATAGCGCGTCAGGATGATTTCAATTATCCCATTGCGATTGATTCGCCGGGAGTCACCGATAGCATCAACGGCTTTCCTGAAGATTCACGGTTTTGCTCTTTCCTGCTTAACCGATACAATCGGGTAGTGGCAATAGGCAATCCAGCCACGAATCCAAATATACGTGAGTTATATATAAGACGGATCTGTGGCGAAAAGCCAACATCACTGAAAAAGGGAAAGATTCCGGTTGAAATAGTTGATCGCTCAAGTGCTCTTGGAGTAATTGACCCCGGAAGCTATATTGAACGTGAGTTAAGGATTCGCTCAAGAGCTGATAGCATATTGAAGATACGTTCAATAGTGCCCGATTGCGATTGTGTCAAAGCATCAGCAGATAAGGATGAGTTACAACCCGGTCAACATATTGATATCGTGCTTGGCCTTCATGCCGATACCATAGCCGGAAAATTCATGAAGCAGATTACAGTTTTTTTTGACGGATATGAAGATCCCATGACTATTAAGATACATGGTTTTATTAACAATTAATTTTTTTTATTATGAAAAAATCCATTTTTTTAGGGCTTATTATTGCATCTGCTGTAGCAATAAGTGCATATGCAGCCCGTCAGGCATCAACGCAGCATCCTGAGACGCCGTTAGAAGTAGCAGAAAATGTTATGCCACTTATTAATGTTGATGAGGATTTTGATGCGATATGTACGGGTAGTGGTAGCAGTTGCTTAGTTACATGTGGTGATTGTGGGACTTACAGAAGCGGCAAGGGTAGAACTATAGGTATAATTGGAATTCGTTGTCCTCAATGTCATGGAGAAAATTTAATACCATCGTATTAAGTCTAGTCGTATTGCTTGTAGGTAATTCGTGCAGCAATAAGAACAGTGATAACGGTACGATCTTCCCGGAGGCCACGGAAACAGCGTGGACTGTGATCTCGGGGAATGACGAGATATTGCCACAAAGTCCCCAAATATGCATTAATGATAGCTCAATATTTGTAGTAGATGAACTTGACGGGAAATGGATACACCGTTACGGGCGCAATGACGGACAGCTGAAGGAGCGTATGATCTCATACGGACAAGGTCCTGATGAAATCATTAACGGGAGTTTCGCACCAATTACAATGCTTAAGGATGATAGTCTGGTAGTAATAAATGATCTTGACCTGAAATTATTGAAACTGGTGAAAATTTCCGGAAAGCCTAAAGTGGTGAAGCAGATAAATACTGCGGAATTTGTCGCAAATCCATTCATAGCTCAATATGTTGACCCAAAGCGGATTCTGATTGAGAACTTTGATTTCAGCAGAAAGCAACTTAATCGAGCATACGTATTGGTGAAAGACAGCAGGGCCGTATCAACTTACATAAATTTCCCTGAGGATGAGACTACAGCAAAGATGATACAGAACTTTCCGGTAAGCCGTTGTGGCGTGGCAGTTTCGCCCGACGGACGTCATATCGCCGTAGGATATCTTCGTGGCGGCGTGCTTGAAATGTTTGCGGTCGAAGACACTGTATTGCGCGAAGTGTATTCTCATGCATTTCACCCACAGGAAAAGCCTGGTGATCAGGAAAAAGAAACATGGGAAAGTACGATGATAAGAGCTTTCTCGGCTGCAAGAGCTACCAATAAATATGTATTTTTGGTATATTCAGGTGAGACGACCCCAGAGACAGATAATAAGATCGCCATATTTGACTGGAAGGGTAATCCGGTGAAGCTTATTAAGACAGATTGTCAGATTGTGGCATTTGACATAGATGAGAAAACATCGGAACTATATGCCATAACGATACCGGGAGAAGACGGCGAGACGCAGATCAGCAAACTGTCGTATACGCTACCCTGATACGCATCCTGAAAATTCAAAGACCGATAATGGACGTAAAGTTGCATTATCGGTCTTCTTTTGTAACGCACTATGCAGCACACGGATATGTGTGGTTTCCAATCAGCCCCATCCGCCCCACTATGCGGCTACACCTGCACGAGTAACGATGCGGGGAAATGCCCGCGGTGAGCGGCGAAGCCGTTACAATGTTCACAAATTCAATAAATCAGACGGAGTTATGGGAACAGGCTCCGGAATGAGGCCGGCAAGATGTGCCACGCGGCCGATGATTTCAGGAGCAGTACAACTATTGCGCAATTGCTCCATGCTCAATGAGCGGTCACGCTTTGACAGGCGCTGGCCGGCTTCATTGCACACGAGCGGAAAATGCGAGAATTCAGGCACAGGCAGTCCGAGAAGCTCATACAGATATATCTGCTGAGCTGCCGACAGCAACAGATCGCGGCCACGTACCACCTCAGTGATACCCATAGCCGCATCATCGACCACGACGGCAAGCTGATAGGCCCACGCACCATCAGCCCGACGAAGCACAAAGTCGCCGCAATGGCTTGCCAGATTGACCCTCTGAGGCCCACATTCCCGATCGGTAAACAATATATCACGATCAGGCACCCACAACCGCATGGCACGCCCCGATACAGCGACCGGCGCAAACGGCGGCTCAGCAGACGGACGGCATGTACCTGCATATACCACACGCCCGTCACTCTGATGAGGAGCCTGCGTGGCCATGATGTCGGCACGTGTACAAGTGCACGGATACACGAGTCCGAGCGTATTGAGCCGGTCCAAAGCAGCCTGATAAAACTCACCTCGCCGGCTCTGCAGGTAAGG
>CAZIPQ010000129.1:0-1698 GCA_964541165.1 uncultured Muribaculum sp. | reverse complement strand
TCAAAGGCCGAATGCCTCCTTTACCTTGTCGACAAAGTCAAGTTTTTCCCATGTGAACAGCTCGACCTCCATAGTCTTTTCTGGCTCATACTTAGAGCGGAAGGTCTTGGTGATGACACGCGGTTCGCGGCCCACATGGCCGTAAGCGGCGGTCTCCTGATAAATGGGCTGACGCAGTTTAAGGCGCTGCTCTATTGCATACGGACGCATGTCAAACAGCTCCTTGACGCGCTCCGAAATCTCGGCATCGGTCATGTCGACCTTGGCTGTACCGCGGGTATTGACATAGAGACTCACCGGCTCGGCCACACCGATCGCATAGGCCACCTGTACAAGGGCCTCGCTTGCCACACCTGCTGCCACAAGATTTTTAGCGATATGGCGCGCGGCATAGGCGGCCGAACGGTCAACCTTGGAAGGATCCTTGCCTGAGAACGCTCCGCCGCCGTGGGCTCCGCGGCCTCCGTAGGTATCCACGATGATCTTACGGCCGGTCAGACCGGTGTCACCGTGAGGGCCTCCGATCACAAACTTGCCGGTAGGATTCACGTGCAGTATCAGGTCATCGTCGATCATGGCCTTGACACGCTCGGGCAACTGAGCCTTTACTCGGGGCAGAAGTATCTCCTTTACATCGCGGCGTATTGTGTCAAGCATCAGCTCATCGGCCTTTTCCTGACTGCCGGCCTCCTCAGCGCTTATAAAGTCATCATGCTGGGTCGATATAACGATAGTGTGGACACGTACAGGCTCGCCTTCGGTAGTATATTCCACCGTAACCTGACTTTTGGCATCGGGGCGCAGGTAGGTCATCAGATTACCCTCGCGGCGTATAGCGCTCAGTTCGCGCAGCAGCAGATGGCTCAGGTCAAGCGGGAGCGGCATATAATTGGCGGTCTCATTACATGCGTATCCAAACATCATGCCCTGATCGCCGGCACCCTGTTCCTCGGCTGACTCACGCTCCACACCACGGTTGATATCGGCGCTCTGTTCATGAAGTGCCGAGAACACACCGCAGGCATTGCCGTCAAACATCAGCTCACTGCGGTCATACCCTATTCCGGTGATGACGCGGCGGGTGACATCCATCAGGTCGATGTAGGCCTTGCTCTTTACCTCACCGGCCACAACGACCTGGCCGGTGGTGACAAGTGTCTCACAGGCTACTTTCGACTGCGGGTCATGGGCCAGAAACTCGTCGAGGATGGCATCGCTGATCTGGTCAGCCACTTTATCGGGATGTCCCTCGGACACCGACTCTGATGTAAACAGATAATTGCTCATTGTAGATATAATGAATTGATTGTTGGCATAAAATAAAAATCTCCGTCACGGCCATCATCATGAACCGGGCGGAGCCAAAATCAACATTGTGGAAGTCCAATAACCACATCGCGGTTTTAGCATTTTTTTCAGTGGTTGCAAGCAGCCAAATTTTTCCACCCGGGCCATCATGGGTCCCGATTTCGACCGCAAAGTTACAAAAACACTTCGAAAAACGCAAATCAAAAGATTGTAAATCGTAAAAAATCCGTATCTTTGCACCCTAATCCGATTTTATCACGATAACACTCAAAATATTAATATGGCAACTACTGCAGATTTTAAAAACGGAATGTGCCTCGACATCGACGGCAACTACTTCTTTATCGTAGAATTTCTCCATGTAAAGCCCGGCAAAGGCCCCGCTTTCGT
>CAZIPQ010000128.1:0-5346 GCA_964541165.1 uncultured Muribaculum sp. | reverse complement strand
CGCACCTCGACATCGGTGACGACAGGACCGGGCACACCGTCAACATTGATTCTGAAACAATCGGCCATCGAGCCGTCAGAAATTGCCACCTTGCTTATCACGATACCCTTGTCATTACGGTTATACACTTTGAATGAGCGCGTAGGGGTAAGATGCTCCGTAAACGTGTAACCGATGCGTAGAGTGTCGACCGAATATTCAGGCTGCGCCGATGGAGCCGTCGTTATATCATCGTCTATGCAAGAGGCCACCAACAGTGGCAAAATAAATATAAATATATTAAAAATACGTGGAAAGTGCATTATATATGAGCTTTATAGTTACATATAAAACGTAAGGGTGCTCTTGAAATTGTGAGAAAAAAGATGTAATTTTGTAGACTTGTAACAAACGTGCCACTAACTGTCACATTATCTTCATGAATAAAGATTCCGATAATAATAAAACCAGGCGTCCGATCACCCGGCGCATCATCATAGCCATGTGGACGGCCTTCGTCGTCGGCGTTGTCGCTATATTTTTCTTTTTCTTCCTTGTATATAACGGGCGCATAGGTTATATGCCCCCAATCGAGGACCTCAAGAACCCCCAGGATCGCTTTGCCTCGGTCATATATTCGGCCGATGGTGAGGAGCTCGGACGTTATTTCGCAAATACCGGCAACCGCGTGTATGCCGAGATCAACGACATATCCCAGCATGTGATTGACGCATTGCTCGCCACCGAGGACTCCCGTTTCATGGAACATTCCGGCATTGACGTGCGCGCCCTGGGCCGCGTGGCGTTCAAGACCCTGCTGATGAACAACAAGAACGCAGGCGGCGGCTCGACCATCACACAGCAGCTCGCCAAGCAGCTCTACTCGCCCACCTCACGCGGACTGCTTGACCGTGCCATCCAGAAGCCCATCGAATGGATGATCGCCGTCAAGCTCGAGCGCTTCTACTCAAAGGAGGAGATTGTAAAGATGTACCTCAACCAGTTTGACTTCCTCTACAATGCCGTCGGCATCAAGTCAGCGGCCCATGTATATTTCGGCAAGGACCCGAAGGATCTCAACATCGAGGAAGCTGCCACGCTGGTCGGTATGGTAAAGAATCCGTCCTACTTCAACCCTGTACGCAAGCCTGAGCGCACACTTGCCCGCCGCAATGTGGTGCTTGAGCAGATGTATAAGAATGACTTCATCACCCGCGCCGAGCTTGATTCGCTGAAAGAGCTTCCCCTCAAGCTCGACTTCCACAAGGTCGACCACAAGGAGGGTCCGGCGCCATATTTCCGCGAGGAGCTGCGCCGCATGTTGCGCGCCCAGAAGCCCAACCGCAAGGATTACCGCGGATGGGAGATGCAGAAATTTGTCGACGACTCGATAGCATGGGAAAATGATCCGCTGTACGGCTGGATAGAGAAGAATCCGCGTCCTGACGGTTCGAAATATGACATCTATACCGATGGTCTGAAAATATACACCACTATCGACTCCCGCATGCAGCGATATGCCGAGGAGGCAGTGGTAGGTCATCTCAGCCAGACACTCCAGCCCAGCTTCTTCAAGGAGAAGCGCGGGGTGAAGGGGGCTCCCTACACCACCAACCGCACCGAGCTGACCTCTGAACAGCTTAACTCGATCATCGATCACAGCATCAAGAACACCGACCGCTACCGCGCGTTGAAGAAAGAGGGCAAGAGCGAGGAGGAGATTAAAAAGATCTTCAGTACCCCTATCGAGATGAAGGTGTTCAGCTACAGCGGAGGCATCGATACAGTGATGTCGCCTCTTGACTCCATAATGTACAACAAGCACTTCCTGCGCGCCGGCTTCATGGCAATGGATCCGAAGACCGGCCATGTGAAGGCATACGTGGGCGGCCCCAACTTCTCCAACTTCCAGTATGACATGGTTTCGACCGGACGACGCCAGATCGGATCGACGATCAAGCCGTTCCTCTACACTTATGCCATGGAGGAGGGCTTCACCCCCTGCGATATGATGCTCAACGAGCAGCCTGTCATTTACGACGAACTTGGCCGACCCTGGGAGCCGAGAAATGCCGGCACGGCCCGTGTGGGAGAAATGGTCGATCTGCGCTGGGCGCTCACCAACTCCAACAACTGGATCTCGGCAAGACTGATGAACCAGCTGTCACCGGCCACTCTCGTACGCAATATGCACAACTTCGGCATAACCAACCATATTGATCCTGTAGTGTCGCTCTGTCTCGGCACCTGCGACGTGTCAGTCAAAGAGATGGTGACCGCCTACTCGGCATTTGCCAACAAGGGCATGCGTGTCGATCCGGTAATGGTAACCGCCATCGCCGATGCCAACGGAAATATCATTTCGGAATTCGCTCCGCGCCACACCGAGGTCATAAGCACCGATGCCTACTATAAGATGCTGTCGATGCTGCTGAATGTAGTCGATGGCGGTACCGGTAACCGCATACGCCGCGCACCGTTCAACATCACGGCCCAGACCGGTGGCAAGACAGGAACCACCAACTCCAACTCTGACGGATGGTTCATGGCCTTCACTCCTGACCTCGTGGCAGGCACATGGGTAGGCGGTGAGGAGCGTTACATCCACTTCAACGGCATGGCGATGGGTCAGGGCGCATCGATGGCACTCCCCATCTACGGCCGCTTCATGAGCAAGGTATATGCCGATCAGTCGCTCCCCTATTCCCAGTCGACCCACTTCACATTCCCGGCCGACCTCAATCTGTGTGAGAAGGAGTATTACGGTGAATTCTCCGAAGAGACTACATCGGCTGAAGAAAGTATCGAAGGGGTATTTGACTGATCAGATACCCCCTGTATACACAAAGCGCCGCTTCCTGATCGGGAAGCGGCGCTTTGTGTATTGCCGAAGTGATTTATTTCTTCTTGACGTTACCGTAACGGCTCATGAACTTATCAACGCGGCCTGCGGTGTCAACGAGCTTCTGCTTACCGGTGAAGAACGGGTGTGACGAGCTGGTGATTTCAAGCTTAACCAGAGGATAAGTTACACCGTCAACCTCGATAGTCTCTCTTGCGGCTACAGTAGAACGAGTGATAAAAATCTCGTCGTTTGACATATCTTTGAACACCACTTCGCGGTAGTTCTCAGGATGGATACCTTGCTTCATTGCGATTATAGATTTAATAATTTTTCAATACTTTATTAATCACGTTGGTAAGACGCGAATTCGTAATGGCCTGCAAATTTACTGTTTTTTCACAATCCCACAAAACTTTCCATCAATCTTTTTTCATTACGCCGATTATTTTCAGTACTTTTACGCCTCCTCTCACATCTATTAGCACTATTGATCCAATGTTCCGTAACTCTCTCCTACCCATTGTGACCATAATGCCGATGCTCATTTCATGTATTGACAATGGGCCGGCCAAATCCGTGACACTGACTTTACATGGCATCGCCGGACTTTCCAACGAAGGCACCGTAATCACAATTCAATCACTTGATTCAAAGATGAAGCCGACAGGCGACACCCATACCGTCTATACCGGAGCCCTCGGATCCTACACATTCAATGACATCACGCTTAGCTCGTCACATGTGCGCCTTATGGCCACCGGCTATTTCTACAACATCGTTACGGGCGAATACACGGCATGGCCGCTAACTATTAATGCGATATCCGAAGTTTCTGACGGCGACACGGTCAATATCAATCTGCTGACCCACGTGATGCATGAGCGTATTGCGGCACTTATCACCGCCGGATCGACATATTCCGAAGCGCGCCGACAGACTCAGCGCGAACTCGTTGCTGAATTCGGCTTCTTCCAGACCAGGGATGAACGGGAGCTGCTGCTCACGGCGGATAGTTACGAGGCAGGGATGTACACCGCCATATCATCACTCATCTCAATGGAGCGTCTTGACCGAGACCTTGACATGTTCATCAACCGACTCAGCGGCGAACTGGCCGCCAACGGCGAATTTTCCTTCCAGACACATATCACCTTCGAAGAGGAGGTTCAGATAATAAAACCGTGGCTGAACCGGATAACCCAAAACATCACGGAATATTACAAGGATACCGATAAACACATCACAATCCCCGATCTGCTCTATTTCTTTGACTGGAATGGTGACCGCGTGGCGGGAAACGAAATCCTTACTCCCGATCAGCGTATCATACTGTCAAAAGACGAAGTCATCATCGCCAACGAGGGTGGCAGAGATACGGTGACAATTTCATCGCCTGTTGAGGTGTTTATGAATATTGAAGAGGTGATCCCACCATTCCTGCCGATTGATCCCGATCCATGGGACAGCCTGTACACGACGATACACAATGATAATCCGGTGTCGAAGGTTAAATTTGACGGCCACCGCATCATGATCGAGATGTTCCCGCTTGACTCCGGCCCCGACAAAGGTTTTTCAATTCCGCTGTATGACTATCTGGGAAACGAAGTGGTCAGGCTGGTTGTGACTCAGAAAGGCAACGGACTCCCTACCGACTGGACAATCGGAGGCACCGCCGAAAGAGCCATTGCGAATATACGCGACAACATAACTGCTCTAATGATCAGACTGCAGCAGGCCGAGGACCTCTACGCCAATAATCCTGTCGACGGACGTTTCAATGAACTTATCCATCCGAAATCGATCCCCCTGTCACAAATATTTGAAACCACCTTACATGCACCCAACTCCTTAATTCAGCTAAAGGATGCAGAAGCTGCCCGCAAAGGTCTCTACCAACGTGAATGTACATTCTGGCTCTCCCTCGTATACCTGATAATCACCGAATACTGGGACAATCCGTTATACCGGCCATCAGTAGACGAGCCTGAGCGACAGCTCCGCAAAAGCGAAATCCTCTCCTTGCTGCTCGACGACGTCATAAAGGCCGACAACGGAAGCGAAAGACCGCCCGGACCATGGTTTCTCGTCAGAAATGATGCCACGCGATATATTGCAGGCAGGCTGTATCTCAATCAGGGAAAACCACTAGAAGCCGACCGGGAGCTGGCCCTCATAAAACAGGATATCGAAGCGGTATTTCCGGCTGTTTTGGACACCCTCGCTGCCACTACCGACTCCATTACCGTAATAAGCCGCGATGACATAGAACTGATGCGTGCCGAATGTCACTATATGCTCGGCAACCATGACCGGGCCGCCGAGTTTATCGCCGCTGTGGCATCACGCCATAATCTGCCGGTGTCGGCCGACATCCCCGACTGCCTCGGCCGGTTGCGGATTGCACTCAGGCTCTATCCGCTTCCGTGCCATAAGCGGCTCGGCACAGCATCGAGCCGATATAACGTCACCCCGGAAAAAGCCACCCTGCCTTTCCCTTCAACACATATTTTCTATATCCC
>CAZIPQ010000127.1:0-5803 GCA_964541165.1 uncultured Muribaculum sp. | reverse complement strand
TGTCTCCGTTGCAAGGCTGCACGTTTTTTTGTAAGTTTGCATATGGAAGATTTGGAAGAACTGTATTATGACGCGGTGGATCTGCTGAAGGATCTGATCGCCACTCCATCCATCAGCCGCGAGGAAAGCAACGCCGCTGACATAGTGGAAAAATTCTTATGCCGCATACCTGACGCAGAAGTCAGCCGCATCGGCAATAACATAATCGCTGTAGCAAAGGGATATGACCCTAACCGGCCTACCCTGCTGCTAAACTCTCATATCGATACGGTGCGTCCCGCAGCAGGATGGACACGTGACCCATTCGCGCCCGAACTTGACGAGGAGACGGGTAAGCTTTATGGACTCGGCAGCAATGATGCCGGAGCCTCGCTCGTCAGTCTGCTTGCCACATTCCGTCACTATGTTTCGGCTGAAAGGTCATATAACCTGATTTTTGTCGCCTCGGCTGAAGAGGAAGTCAGCGGCAAAAACGGTATTTCCGCAGTTATTGACAAGCTACCTGTCATAACTGTAGCAATTGTCGGTGAGCCCACCGGAATGCGTCCTGCGATAGCTGAAAAAGGGCTTATGGTACTTGATGTCGAGGTCGAAGGTGTAGCCGGACATGCCGCCCGCAATGAAGGAGTCAACGCCATTTACAAGGCACTCCCTATCATAGAGCGCTTCCGCAACATGAAGTTTCCAAAAGAATCCGATACTCTGGGCCCGATAAAAATGTCGGTCACTCAGATTGAAGCAGGCACGCAGCACAACGTCGTCCCGGCGCTGTGCAAGCTGGTCGTCGACGTACGCACTACCGATGCATACTCCAATACCGAAACTCTGGAACTGATACGCAAGGAAATAACCGGATGCAACATTACCCCGCGCAGCACTCGTCTTAATCCGTCGGGAATACCTGCCGGTCATCCCATTCCTTCCCGACTCGCTATGATGGGATATGAGCCATTCGGCTCACCCACACTCAGCGATCAGGCTCTCATGCCATGGCCATCGGTCAAGGTGGGCCCCGGAGATTCCGCCCGCTCTCATACAGCCGACGAATATATACAGCTCGACGAAATACGTGAAGCAATCGCCATTTACATAAGACTCCTTGACGGGCTACAACTGTAATCAAAATTTCATGGTAACGCCCTTATTACTTGACTTATTTTTTGTAATTTTGTAGGTTAACTAAAATTTACGCCTTGGACAACGACAATCTCACTCCCGCTGCCGAATATTCGGAAAATGACATAAAGACCCTTGACTGGAAAGAGCACATCCGCCTGCGCCCCGGTATGTATATCGGTAAGCTCGGTGACGGTTCGCAGAATGACGACGGCATATACGTACTGCTGAAAGAGGTACTTGACAATGCCATCGACGAGTATATGATGGGGTTTGGCAAACAGATCGACGTCACTGTAACTCCTACCGAAGTCAGTGTACGCGACTACGGACGCGGCATCCCGATGGAGAAGCTCGTGGACGTATCTTCGCGCATGAATACCGGCGCCAAGTATGACTCCAAGGCGTTCAAGAAGTCTGTAGGTCTTAATGGCGTCGGCATAAAGGCTGTCAATGCGCTGTCAACCGAATTTGTCATAATGAGTGCCCGCAGCGGTATGGCACGCACCGTGACATATAGCCGCGGAGAGATAATCAGCGACACCGGCATTATCCCATCAGACGAAGCTGACGGAACCAAAGTGACATTCATTCCTGACGCCACCATATTCCGTGACTACAGCTACCGGGAGGACTTTGTAGTACAGCTCGTCAAAAACTACACATTCCTCAACAGCGGCCTGTCAATCTACCTGAACGGCCGCCGCTACTATTCGCGTAACGGCCTGCTTGACCTGCTCAAGGAAAATCTTACCACCGAGCCATTATATCCCATCATTCACCTCAAAGGGGATGACATAGAGGCGGTAATCACCCATACAAGGCAGTTTGGAGAGGAATATTACTCATTTGTCAATGGCCAGCACACCACCCAGGGCGGTACCCACCTGACGGCATTCCGGGAATCGGTATCACGCACAATCAAGGAATACACCGGCAAAAACTACGAATACTCCGATATCCGTGGGGGTATGGTGGCCGCTATCTCGATCAAGGTCGAGGAACCGGTGTTTGAGTCGCAGACAAAGACAAAACTCGGATCGCGCGACATGGGTCCAGATGGTCCTACCGTTTCGAAATTCATCGGTGATTTCATAAAAAAGGAGCTTGATGACTACCTGCACAAAAATCTTGATACCGCAGAGATCCTGCAGAAGAAGATTCAGGAAAATGAAAAGGAACGCAAGGCTATGGCCGGCGTCACCAAAGCGGTAAGAGAGAAGGCAAAGAAGATAGCGCTGCACAACAAAAAGCTGCTCGACTGCCGCACACACCTCAACGACGCGAAGGGCGACGAAGAGAAGAAATCGGCATCATCGATATTCATCACCGAGGGTGATTCAGCAGCAGGCTCGATCACAAAAATACGCGATGTCGACACTCAGGCAGTATTCTCGCTGCGCGGTAAACCGCTCAACACCTACGGTATGCCGCTGATCGACGTATATAAGAACGAGGAATTCGCATTGCTGCGCAATGCACTCAACATCGACGACAGCATAGATGATCTGCGTTACAATCAGGTCATAATAGCTACCGATGCCGATGTCGACGGCATGCACATACGTCTTTTGCTCCTTACCTACTTCCTCCAGTTTTTCCCCGATCTCGTCAAGAAGGGTCATGTCTATGTGCTGCAGACTCCCCTGTTCCGTGTGCGTAACAAAAAGACCACACGTCGGTCAGGCGCAAAACCGGCAAAAAAATCGGGAGCGGAGTCAACTGATGACGTATACTATTGTTATAGTGATGAGGAGCGTATCGCGGCCATCAACAAACTCGGAGCCAATGCGGAAATCACCCGATTCAAAGGACTCGGTGAAATTTCTCCGGAAGAGTTCCGCGGATTTATCGGACCTGACATTAGACTTGACCGGGTAACCCTGCGCAAGGAAGATGGCATTGATGAGCTGCTCGAGTTCTACATGGGTAAAAACACGGTAGAACGCCAAAACTTTATTATAGACAACCTCGTAGTAGAAGATGACTCAGAAATCTCTTGAACGAATAGCCATATATCCAGGAACATTTGACCCGTTCACGGTAGGTCATAAGTCGATCGTGGAGCGTGGTTTGACCATATTTGACAAGATAATCGTAGCCGTTGGTCGCAACGATGCCAAACGTTGCTACATCTCAACAGACATGCGAGTAAAGCACATCACCGCAGTGATGTCTGACGAGCCTCGCGTAGACGTGATAAGCTATGACGGCCTGACCGTCGATATTGCCCGCGAATGTGGGGCCCAGTTCATACTCCGCGGTGTACGTACGGTGGCCGACTATGAATACGAGCGCAATCTTGCGTATGCCAACCGGCAGATATCCGGGATAGAGACCGTACTGCTCTACACGCTTCCCGAACTGCAATATGTCAGCTCGACCATGGTACGCGATCTCGCACGTCATGGCTACGACATAAGCCAGTTTGTCCCGGCTCACGAAATGTTAAAACCATAATTCAACTATTTTATTTAATCATCCCCTATGAAGCAGCTTATAACTATAGCCGCATGCATGCTGCTTGGTGCATCGGCAATATCAGCACAGAATTTCAACTTCACGCCGGAGCGAAAACTCCAGTTTGCTGAAGGTATCATAAACAACTACTATGTAGAGCCGGTTGACCGCGACACTATTGTCGATGAGGCAATCCGCGCGATGCTCAAGACTCTTGATCCACACTCAGCCTACTCGACTCCCGAAGAGACACGCGAGCTCAACGAGCCTCTCAACGGCAACTTCAGCGGTATCGGTATCCAATTTAACATGACTACCGATACTCTCTATGTGATCCAGACCGTCTCGGGTGGTCCTTCGGAAAAAGTTGGCATCCTCCCGGGTGACCGCATCATGGAGGTCAATGACACCGTGATTGCAGGTGTAAAGATGAAAAACAACGATGTGATGCGTCGTCTGCGCGGTCCGAAAGGATCGACTGTCAATGTAAAGGTGCTCCGCAGCGGCGTGCCTGAACTGATTAATTTCGTCATTGTACGCGATGATATACCCATCTACAGCATTGATGCAAGTTATATGGCTGACCCGACAACCGGTTATATAAAGATAAGCCGTTTTGCCGAGACCACACCTGCTGAATTCAAGGAAGCAATCCTGAAACTTCGTGCGCAAGGCATGCGTAACCTTATCGTTGATCTGGAGGACAACGGCGGCGGCTATCTTAACGCTGCCCGTGACCTTGCATCACAGTTCCTGAAAAAGGATGACCTTATAGTATATACCCGCGGCCCCAAGACTCCTGACTACAACTATCTCGCCGATGGCGCCGGCCTGATGCCCGACGGTCGCGTCGTGGTAATGGTCAATCAGTATTCGGCCTCGGCAAGCGAAATCCTGTCAGGCGCGCTTCAGGACCACGACCGTGCCGCCATCGTAGGTCGCCGCACATTCGGCAAAGGACTTGTACAGCGTCCGTTCCCCTTCCCCGACGGTTCGATGATACGCCTCACCGTATCCAAATACTACACTCCTACCGGCCGATCCATCCAGAAGCCATACAAAAAAGGTGATGCCGATGACTATCTGGCCGACATCAAGCACCGCTACGATGCAGGCGAGCTGATGCACTCCGATTCAATCCACTTCCCCGACTCGTTGAAGTACAAGACTTTGCACAAACACCGCACGGTATATGGCGGTGGAGGTATCATGCCTGACCGCTTCATCCCGCTCGATACAATGTGGTACACACCCTACTACCGCGATATTATCGCCAAAGGCGTGATGTACCGGTATGTCCTGAAGTATCTTGATGCCAACCGCGATGCGATAAAGGCAAAATATCCTACCGACAATGACTTTGCCAAGGGATTCGAAATCACGCCTGACATAATGCAGGGGCTTATTACCGCCGCCACCAATGACAGCATAGCCTACAATGAAGAGCAGTTCCACAAGAGTGAAACCTACATGCGTACTCAGCTTAAAGCTCTCCTTGCACGTGATATTTATGAAAACGGCT
The DNA here is from genome assembly GCA_964541165.1 of uncultured Muribaculum sp. GTDB lineage: Bacteria > Bacteroidota > Bacteroidia > Bacteroidales > Muribaculaceae > Muribaculum. The sequence continues at coordinate 705 of CAZIPQ010000127.1, read as the reverse complement.
CTTACTTCAAAATATATAATGAGGCCATCAATCCTACCTATAAGGAAGCATTGAGGCTGATCAACAACAAAGAAGAGTACAATAAACTATTGAAGCAATGAAAGATAACATCATAAGCACCGAAGCCACGGAACGCACCGTTCTCGTAGGCCTCATCACACCGCAGCAGAATGAGATCAAGGCCAACGAGTATCTTGATGAACTCGCATTTCTGGCCGACACAGCCGGTGCGGTGACAGTCAAGCGGTTTCTGCAGCGTGTCGACAATGCCAACCCTCGTACATTTGTCGGCAAGGGCAAACTGGAAGAAATAAAGCAATATGTTGAAGACAACGAGATAGGCCTTGTAATCTTTGACGACGATCTTACCACCAAGCAGGTCGCCAATCTTGAACGCGAGCTCAAGGTAAAGATACTTGACCGCACAAGCCTTATTCTCGATATCTTTGCAAAACGCGCACAGACCGCCAATGCAAAGACACAGGTTGAGCTGGCCCAGTACCAGTATCTGCTCCCCCGACTCACCCGAATGTGGACCCACCTCGAGCGTCAGCGAGGCGGTATCGGCATGCGTGGTCCGGGTGAGACCCAGATAGAGACTGACCGCCGAATCATCCTGGACAAGATAGCACGCCTCAAAGCGGAGCTCGTGTCAATCGACAAGCAGAAGTCTATACAACGCAAGAACCGAGGAAAACTGACCCG
>CAZIPQ010000126.1:0-6017 GCA_964541165.1 uncultured Muribaculum sp. | reverse complement strand
TCGTCAAGGCACAACGGAATTGATGCTGCCGATGTGTTACCGTAATGCTCGATATTTACAAGCACTTTGCTGTGATCGATACCTGAACGTTCAGCCACAGCCTCGATAATACGCAGATTGGCCTGGTGAGGTACCAGATAGTCAACATCGTCCACCGAAAGGCCATTACGCTTCATGACATCAAGTGAAGAGGTGAGCATGTCACTTACAGCGTGCTTGTAAACCGCACGACCTTCCTGATATACAAAGTGCTCAGCTGCATCAACAGTTTCATGTGTAGCAGGATGAGCCGAACCGCCGGCCTTCATCAGCAGATGAGGCAGTCCGGTACCGTCGACATGGAATACACCGTCGATGACACCAACCTTTTCCTCCGAGGGAACTACCAGCACACATGCGGCACCATCACCGAACAGCGGACAAGTAGCACGGTCGTTATAGTTGGTCATCGATGACATCATCTCGGCAGCCACGACAACAATCTTCTTATACATACCCGAGCGTATATATGCGGCGGCATCCTGAAGAGCTACGAGGAAGCCCGCACAGGCAGCCTGAATGTCATAAGCATAGGCATTTGACATGCCACACTGATGCACGATAATCGAACCGGTCGAAGGGAAACGGTAGTCAGGGTTAGATGTAGCACAGATGAGAAGATCAACATCTTCCGGAGCTGTACCGGTTGAGGCAAGCAGCTTGTTGACGGCACGCACGCCCATGTATGACGAAGAGCCGCCCTCAACTTTAAGTATACGACGTTCCTTGATTCCTACTCGCGTAGTAATCCACTCGTCGTTGGTATCGACCATCTTTGACAGCATGTCATTGTCCAGAATATCATCTGGCACAAAAGAGGCGATACCGGCAATTCTTGGGTATTGCATATTAAAGATTTGACGATTGAGTAAATTTATAAAAAATCTCAAGCCCGGGATCATTCAATGACCCGGGCATTGAGTTAATAAGTTGATAAGGAGAGGGGCAGAACCTTAGACGGCCTCGGGCTTCTCGATAACGAGTTTGCCACGATAATAACCACACACGGGGCATATTGTGTGATATATATGCCAGTTGCCGCAGTGAGGGCAGATTGCCAATGTGGGCTCTACAGCCTTGTCGTGAGTTCTACGCTTTGCAGTACGAGTCTTGGATTGTCTACGTTTAGGATGTGCCATTTTCTCTTATTATATATAGTTTGTTTATATTAATCTGACGTTTCGTCACTTATTTTCTTCAATGCGTCCCAACGGGGATCAGAGGGAGCCTGTCCGGCCTCTTCGGCATCAATGCCGTCAAGCATTTCGTCCATCATCTCATCATCCTCGCCCATAGCAACTCCTGAAGCGCGGTGCTTGCGGAGCAATGTGCTCATTGCGCGGTTACACTTGCCGAGCGGATGTACATGCTTGATGGGAATAGTCAGGGCCACGGTGTCATGGATCATATAGGCGATATTGAGATCGGCATCCCCTTCCGGGATCTCCAGCAACTCATCGGAATCATCATTGTAGTCCTCGCCATACTTGACATATATGCGGTAATCGGTATCAACCGGCCACTGAAGTTCATCAAGACAGCGGTCACACAGCAATGTCAGTTCGCCGGTGATGTGCATGACCAGCTCATACATGTCGCCTTTAAGGGTAACGGTGACATGACAGTCAAGGTCGGCATCACGGATGTCGGCATTCTCCATGTCCGCGAAAAATTGCTTACCGAGCTTGAAGTCAAAATCATGACTGCCTTGCGGAAGCGACTTTAGCGGAAGTTTATAAGCTGAAAACTTTCCCACGTTGAATTGTGTTTGTTTTGAAAAAACTGCGCAAAGTTAAGCATAATACTCAAATTTAGCAACTTTTAGCGCGAAATTTCATCATTCGTTCCTTTGTCCGGTACTCAAATACCCATTAAATCGCAGAATATGTCGAGCGAAGTCTTGATCGTATCATCATCGGGCATGCTGTCAAGACGCAGATCGCCGGGGGCGGCAAGCAGAGTGAAATTAATGTGCCCACCCTCGTTTTTCTTGTCATGACGCATATATCCGAGCAGTGCATCATAGTCACGGCAAGTAATGTCGGGAGAACCGTAATTATCCCGCACATATCTTGCTACATCATGAAGCAATGCGCTCGGGAATCCATGCATGATGTGGCTCAGGATAAGATCAACCACACAACCCCACGCTACGGCATAACCATGAGGTACGGGATGACCCGAATTCATAGCATGACTCTCAAAGGCATGGCCGGGAGTATGGCCGAGATTAAGCGCTTTGCGCAATCCACGCTCATGAGGATCAGCGGCTACGATATGACGTTTTATATTGACCGAGCGCTCAAGAAGCGGGAGCAGCATTTCGCCCGAAATACCTTCGACATCAGCGGCCAGCAGCGATTTAATCTCCTCATCACCTTTTATAAGGCCATGCTTGAGCATCTCGGCATAGCCCGATTTGATCTCTTCGACAGGAAGAGTGTCAAAAAAACATGTTGATATTATAACGGCATCTGCCTCATTAAACACTCCCACCTCGTTTTTGAGGCCGCGGAAATTTATACCTGTCTTTCCTCCGACAGCTGCATCAACGGCCGACAGCAATGTAGTAGGCACGTTTACAAAACGCATTCCGCGCTTGAATGTAGAGGCCGCGAAACCGCCCATATCGGTAATCATACCGCCGCCGATATTGATGACAAGCGACTTGCGGTCAGCCTTAGCCTCCTGAAACCCTGTCCATAGTTTGACAAGTGATTCCAGATTTTTATTGGCATCACCAGGCGAAACCTCAAGAATTGCGGCAACCGGCACAGCCAGATTTGGGATAAGCCGGTCTACGGCATAAATTCGGGTATTGCTGTCACAGATCACGATTACCGAGGTGGGACTCATCCCGGCAATGATACCATTAATCGCAGCGGCAACTTCATTCGTGAATATCACATTTTGTCCGGCTTCCATTATAAAGAGGTGTTGAAAGTATTCAGTAACATAGGCAGGCGCTCGGCAAGCATCGTCATGGAGCCATATACAATATCAGCCCCTGCCTCATAAAGTTTCTCTTCCGGAATAGGGCCGGTGACGACACCTATGGTAAAAGCACCGGATGACGATCCCGCCATCACACCTATAGGAGCATTATCGATTGCAATGCTGTTTTCAGGCCCGCAACCTACAAGAGCCATTGCGCGAAGATATGGTTCGGGATGAGGCTTCCCGTGATTTACGTCGGCTGATGTTATACGTCGTTCAGGAGGGAATGCTCCGGGAAAATCGGCATTAAGACGGTCAAGAAGTGAATGTTGGCCCGACCCTGTCACAAGCACGGTGTCAAGCCCGAAACGGATACACTCATTTACCATCAATTGTGCACCGGGCATCACCGGTACCGAAGGCATTTCACTGAACAGTTCGGTCTTATGACGGTACAAACGTTCACTTTCCTCGGGAGACGCACCATGTCCAAATTGCCGCTTAAACAATATGTCGATAGTATCACGGCCCGTACGCCCTTCGTATAGAAAGAATTCGTCACGGTTACAATCCACCCCGGCCTCGGTCATCAGCCGATACCACGCATCGGCATGGTGAGGCATGGAGTCATACAGTGTACCGTCCATGTCGATCAATGCGGCCCGCGGAGCGAAGCTCATCAGATCGTTACGGGATATATATTTAATTATAGCCTGCTGTTCAGTCATGTCGCAAAAAGTTGATCAATATATCACTCCTCGGCCTTAGCCGTTTTATCCGATTGCTGGCGGGCGGTTATATGGAAGCACCCCTGTTTGCGCTCATACTTCACATAACACCTTCCCTCCTCACGCAGGTCCTTGAGTATCTCACCGAGAAGATTCTTAAGATCCTCCTGAGTACGCGGGACAGTCACGCTGTCACATACAAATTTGGAATAGCTTATATCAAAAGTGGTACCATAGCGGTGAGCCGACTGTTGGGTAGCATTTATATTGTTGCGACGAAGTTTTTTAACGGCACCCTCTGTACGAAGCACACTTGTCACTTTGATCTGATAATTGCCGCCGCCACGTGCCGCAAGCGTATCATTGAAACGGGTACCTATCTCCTGCAGCAGGTCAGCCGCTTCAGGGATAAGATATGGAAGGGAATGAGTCAGCTTGTCAACCCGATAGGCGTCGCAACTCTCGATGCGCTTGAGAGGGCGATTTACATTCCATGCGTCGCGCAATCCGTTAATCGGGCTGATACCGAGTTCCTGTGCCACAGGAAGGTGCACATTATTTATGTCGTTGAATACGGCTCCAAGACTGCCACCCAACGGACGGACATACAGCCTTACGGCCGCCTCTTCCTCATTATTACTTTCAAGAGTGGAATCAGGCATGACAACTGCCTCCGCATCGTCGGCCGGCAGATCCTCGTCTGTCGACCGGCTGCATCCGCAACCCGTCATGGCGGAAGAGATAATCAATCCGCCCACACCCAACATTCCGGCTAATAATACTTTCATGATCAATACTTCAAAAAATCAGGTAAAATTAGCCATTTGTCGGCAAATACACAAATTTCACCACCCTATGCTACAGTATCGTCAAACACACGTCAATAAAAATTACCGCCGGCACATTTTATTATAGAAATTTTTCCTTAATGTTTTTGCCGCTATGGGTATTTTATCGTAAATTTGCGGCTCAATCACATGTCAAATAAAGCAAACATACATTAATATTAATTTAATTCCAACACAACTATGTGGTTAACAAGCTCATCTATAGGGCGTAAATTAGTCATGGCCATCACCGGCGCATGCCTCGTCCTATTCGTAACCTTTCACTGCTTGATGAACGCAATAGCTATCGTGTGGCCAGCAGCTTACAATGTTATCTGTGAGTTTCTGGGTGCCAACTGGTATGCACTTATCGCATCAGCCGGTCTTGCTCTGCTTTTCATCATTCACATCATTTATGCCGTATGGCTGACTCTTCAGAACCGCAAGGCCCGCGGTGCTGACCGTTATGCCGTAAGCAAAAAACCTGCTACCGTAGAGTGGTCATCACAGAACATGCTTGTTCTCGGTATCGTGATCCTCGCATTCCTTGCAGTACACATGATCCAGTTCTGGGCAAAAATGCAGCTTCAGGAAATACGCGGCGTAGAAGGCACACTTCCTCCTTCGATGGGTACACTCTTCATCCAGGAAGCCTTCTCTTGTGTATGGACACCCATAGTTTACATCATCGGTTTCGTTGCTCTCTGGTTCCACATGAACCACGGCTTCTGGTCAATGTTCCAGAGCGCCGGTTGGGACAACAACATCTGGCTGTGCCGTCTTAAATGCATCGCATGCTGGTGGACCAGCATCGTGATCGCTCTGTTTATCGCACAGGCTATCGTGTTTACCGTGAACGCTCACAATGACTTCTACAAAAACGATCCCACCCTTCGTGACCAGTACAAGGAGGTGATCGGTAAGGTTGTCGGCATACCCGCTGACCGTTTCAGCTACGAGGATGTTCCTGCTGCTGAAGAGCTCGAGCAGGCCGCCCAGCAGTTGAACATGGCCAAGGAGAATCCCTCGATGTTGCAGCAGTACGGCATGACCCCCTCAATGGTTGAGTCACAGCTCAAGACTATCGAGGCTTGGAAGAGCATGCTGCCTTTCATCAACTATCTCACTGGCAACAACGCTGCACCCGCAGTAGTAGAAGTTGAAGGATTTGAAGTTCAATCAGAAAATTAATTAGCGATATGGAGAATACTATCGAAAAAGTAAAAGTGATGAATCCGGCTGATTCAAAGATCCCGGAAGGTCCTATCGCTGAGAAATGGACCAACTATAAGGCTCATCAGAAACTTGTCAATCCGGCCAACAAGCGTCGTCTTGACGTGATCGTCGTAGGTACCGGTCTCGCCGGTGCATCGGCAGCATCGACTCTTGCCGAGCTCGGATTTAACGTGCTTAACTTCTGTATCCAGGATTCACCCCGCCGCGCTCACTCTATCGCCGCTCAGGGTGGTATCAATGCAGCCAAGAA
>CAZIPQ010000125.1:0-6228 GCA_964541165.1 uncultured Muribaculum sp. | reverse complement strand
GGATGTTTTATAAGTATAAAAATAATATGACATTCACTTATTTACGATTATGAAAGCAAAACTCCTCATGATTTCGCTGGTGGCTCTTGCCGCTACCGCATTTACTGCCTGTGACAGTGACGATGACAATGAAGTCACCAACATCAATCCTGCGTTTACAAATGCCCTGCAAGCCAAGTATCCCGAGACTAAGAACCTGAAAGTTGAGTGGGAGAACGAAGGCAAATATAAGGTTGCCGAATACACTTATCAGCTCAAGGATATTGACGTGTGGTTTAACGCTCAGGCCCAGTGGGTAATGACTGATACCGATCTCGGCAAAGACGTGTTTATGATTTTTGATAATGCAGTCAATGAAGCCTTTGCCACTTCTCAGTTCAGCTCATGGAATATCGATGACATTGACCTGTATGAGCGTCCGGCCGATTCGTTCTATACTATCGAGGTCGAACAGGGTAATCAGGAAGTCACACTGTTCTATGACCGTCAGGGCAATCTCCTGCAGACCGTTCCGGGAGACGTTCCCGATATAACCCCCGACTATGTCATCGCTCAGGGCGTATGACTGCCGGCTGAAAGTTAAAACGTATCATTGGTGATGGCGGAGCCTTAAGGCCCGTCATCACCAAAATCGCATGATGCGTTTTGTAATTCACGTTACTATTTATTAAATTTATGACCTAAATACAACCGCTATGGAAATATCCGACTCATTAAACCAAATCTATGCGATGAGTTTCAGGGACAATTGGTCTCTGCCGGCTTTGACCGACTTTACTACCGACCGCACTTACAGCTACGGCGACATGGCGCGTGAGATAGCACGCATGCATCTGCTTTTTGAACTCGCCGGTATCAAGCGCGGTGACAAAATAGCCCTTATCGGCAAAAACTCTCCGGGCTGGATTATGGTCTTTATGGCTACGATTACTTACGGCGCCACAATTGTGCCTGTACTTCAGGATTTTAATCCTGTAGATGCCATGCACATCATCAATCACTCCGAGAGCGTGCTGCTGTTTGCCGATAATAATATATGGGAAACCTTCGAGTATGAGAAGCTGACTGCCATCCGTGGTGTGATATCGCTCACCGACGGTAAGTTGCTTGCCGATCGCCCCGAAAACAGCCTGATGCGTGTGATCCGCACGCTTAACCGCAAGTTCAAGAGCCGATTCCCGGGCAAATTCCTCCCCGGCTATGTGGAATATCCCGATATGAAGCCCGATGATGTGGCTGTGCTCAACTATACTTCAGGTACGACCGGATTTTCTAAAGGCGTGATGCTTACCTACCGCAACCTGTGGGGCAATGTGACTTTCGGCATGCAGTCGAGGTTGCATTTCCAGGGCTCGCGCTGTCTTTCATTCCTTCCGCTGGCCCATGCCTACGGATGTGCTTTTGACATGTTGGTTCCGCTTGCTGTCGGCACCCATATCACCGTATTCGGCAAGCTGCCTACTCCGGCGCTGCTGCTTAAGGCCCTGTCGCAGGTACGTCCCAATCTGGTCATCTGCGTCCCACTTATCCTTGAGAAGATCTACCGCAAGCAGATATTGCCGATGATATCGCGCCGCGGCATCCGCTGGGTACTTGCCCTGCCCGGTCTTGACAAAGCGCTTTATTCGATGATCCGCAAGAAGCTTGTCGATGCTTTCGGCGGTGAATTTGAGGAGATAATCGTGGGCGGTGCTCCGCTTAACCGCGAGGTGGAGGAGTTCCTGCACCGCATCAAGTTTCCGTTTACCGTGGGCTACGGTATGACCGAGTGTGGCCCGCTGATCAGCTACACCCCCTGGCGTCAGTTTATCGTAGGCTCGTCGGGCCGTACGCTTCCCGGACTGATGGAGTCGAAGATACTGAGCGACGATCCTCAGAATATCCCCGGCGAGATCTGTGTACGCGGTGTTAACGTGATGAAGGGCTACTACAAGAACCCCGAAGCCACCGAGGCTGTGCTTGATGCCGAGGGTTGGCTCCACACCGGCGATATGGGTACACTGTCGCCCGACGGCACCATTTTCATAAAGGGCCGTTCGAAGACAATGATCCTCTCGGCCAACGGTCAGAACATATATCCCGAAGAGATCGAGGCCAAGCTCAACAATATGCCTTATGTGGCTGAAAGTCTTGTGATGGAGCGTGACGGACGTCTCGTGGCGCTTGTATATCCCGATTATGAGGCGATGGATGCAGAGAAGCTTACAAGCGTCGATCTGCCGGAGCTGATGGAGAACGCGCGAGTGGAGCTTAACAAGCTTGTGGCCCCCTACGAGCGGGTCGACAGGATAAAACTTATCGCCAACGAATTTCAAAAAACACCTAAGCGCTCTATAAAACGCTATCTGTATAACGCATGACATGTATTTTTCACCTGCAAAGGCGCTGTCACTGAAAATAATTGACTACCTTTGCAGGTGAATACTTTATGACTCATGACTGATCATTCCGATAAACAGCTTGTGCTTGACCGACGCTACCTGCGGATGGCGCGTATATGGGCTGAAAACTCTTACTGTGAGCGCCGTAAGGTGGGCGCCCTGCTGGTCAAGGATCAGATGATAATATCTGACGGCTACAACGGCACTCCTGCCGGCTTCGAAAACGTATGTGAGGATGCCGACGGCCATACCAAGGCCTATGTGCTGCACGCCGAGGCCAACGCGATCACGAAGGTGGCCCGCAGCGGTAATTCCAGCGAGGATTCCACGCTGTATGTGACCGCATCGCCGTGTGTGGAATGTAGCAAGCTCATCATCCAGGCGGGTATCAGGCGGGTAGTCTTCAACGACCTTTACCGCATTACCGACGGCATCGACCTGCTTCGTCGGGCAGGAGTCGAGTGTATTCATATCCCTGACATAGAATAAGACCTTTTTATCACCTTTCTTTCACTTATGAAACAATCAAAAAATCCCTTGATCTGGCTACCCCTTGCCATAGCCGTGGCGCTTGTGCTCGGTCTTGCAGCCGGTCTGTGGATGTCACGTCGCACGGCTACGCGTGCCGAACTCAAAATGTCGCAGATGCTGGGGCTTATCGCCAACGAATATGTCGATGAGGTCGACCTTGATTCGCTTGTAGAGAGTACGTTGCCTGATCTGCTGTCTAATCTTGATCCTCACTCCACCTATATCCCCGCGTCTGAGCTGCAGGCTGTCAATGAAGATCTCGACGGCTCGTTCAGCGGCATAGGCATATCGTTCACCATGATGACCGATACTATCGTCGTCAACGAGGTGATTCCCGGCGGCCCGTCGGAGAAGATAGGCCTTATGGCGGGCGACCGTATCATATCCATCAATGACTCAGTGGTTGCCGGCCGCAATATACCCAACACTTCCGTGATGAAGATGCTGCGCGGTGCAAAAGGATCGGAGGTTAAGCTCGGAGTAAAGCGCAACAACTCGAAGAAGTTGCTCACGTTCAATGTGGTCCGTGGCGACATCCCTGTCAATTCGGTTGACGCGGCATATATCATCGCCCCTGAGACCGGCTATATAAAGGTCAATAAGTTTGGCCGCACGACAGCCGATGAATTCCTTACGGCACTTGCCAATCTGCGTAGCGAGGGAGCCGAGAGCTATATCGTGGATCTTCGCGGCAACGGCGGCGGATTTCTCGAGATGGCCATTTACATGGCTAATGAATTCCTGCCGGCACAGCGTCCGATCGTGTTTACACGCGGCCGCAGCGGACTGGACGACACACGCGTGTTCAGCGACGGTACCGGTTCGTTCAGCGACGCCCAGCTTGTGGTGCTTCTTGATGAATACTCGGCCAGCGCAAGCGAGATCTTTGCCGGTGCGCTTCAGGATAATGACCGTGCCCTTATCGTGGGACGCCGTTCATTCGGAAAAGGCCTTGTGCAGCGTCAGACCATGCTGCCCGACAGCAGTGCCGTGCGCCTTACCGTGTCACGCTACTACACCCCGTCGGGACGCTGCATACAGAAAGATTACAAGCCCGGCCACCGGTCAGACTATGACATGGAGATACTTGACCGCTACGAGCATGGCGAGCTTTACAGCTCCGACAGCATCAAGTTTGACGACTCGCTGCGCTTCAATACACTCAACGGCCGTCCGGTATATGGCGGCGGCGGTATCATGCCTGATGTCTTTGTGCCCAATGATACGACCGGTATCACCAATTACTACATCAGTGTGGTCAATGCCGGCCTGTTGCAGCGGTTCTCGTTTGACTATGCCGACCGTCACCGTGAGTCGCTCTCGTCATGCAAGACTCTCGACTGTCTGCTTGAGCGTCTCCCCGATGATGACGAGCTGCTTCAGCAGTTTGTAAGCTTTGCCGTTAAAAGCGGAGTCCCGGCCCGCTGGTATTACATCAACATTTCGCGCCGCCTGATTGTTAATAACCTGAAGGCGCTTATAGCCAGTGACATTCTTGGCCGTGAAAGCTATTATAAAGTGTTCAACACCCAGGACGCCACTGTACTGAAGGCCCTTGACGAACTTCGTGCCGGCAGTGCCGCCCATCCGATAATGCCTGTCGTGGTTACTGCCGACTCCACAACCTTAAAAAATTAAGCAGCATGAAGAAAGATGACATACGACGCCACATCAGGGCGCGCAAGACTCTACTTAATGATGCCGAGAGGCGTCAGGCCGCGGAAGCGGTGTTTGAAATGCTTGAGCATACGGCGGCTTTCATGATGGCCGACAAGATACTTATGTATCATTCGCTTCCCGACGAACTGTCAACACTTGAATTTATCGATAAGTGGCACACACGCAAGCGTTTCTTCCTGCCACGTGTGCATGGAGTCAATCTCGAGGTGCTGCCTTATGACCGCAGCCGTCTGGAGTATGGTGCTTTCCACATCGAGGAGCCCCAGGGTGACGATGTCGAGCCTATCGAGAATATCGAGCTGATCGTCGTGCCGGGTGTCGCTTATGACCGCAACGGCAACCGCGTGGGCCGTGGCAAGGGCTATTATGACCGTCTGCTTGCCAATAGCCGGGCCACTAAGGTAGGCGTGGGATATGACTTTCAGCTTGTGGACGAGATCGATGCCGAGCCGCATGATGTGACTGTCGATATAGTCATTACCCAGTCAGGCTCGATCACAGTAAGACATCACCGCAGTTGAGATGGCACTTATAAACCGCGAGACACGATTGTGTGACGTCATTTCGGCACATCCTGATGTCGTGCCGGTGATCAATCGTTTCGGCATTACGCTCGGAACGGGCGACCTCACCGTCGAGGCGATATGCCGTGATCATTCTCTTGACGCTGACTTCGTCCTGGTGATACTGAATACGTTTATCAACGGCGAGTATTTCCCGGAGCGTACGCTGCGCAGCTTCAGTGCGTCGGCCATAATAGACTATCTGATAAAGACCGATGGCTACTACTCGCAGTTTCAGCTGCCTAACATTCACCGCCACTTCAGTCTGCTGATGCGTTCGAGTGCCGATGCAAGCAACAACCTGACCCATCTTTACCGTTTCTATCAGGTAATCGAGCGGGAGCTCCTCAACTATATTGATCAGGATCTGAAAACCTGGTTTCCGGCGGTGGTGGCTCTCGAACGAGGAAAAGCTGCGGAATCTCCCGAGGCTGATGAACAGGGTGCCGCATCGGTCGAGGAAAAGCTGCACGATCTGATCAATATGTTCATACAGCACCTTTCAGGTGAATATGACCTGAACCTGTGTTATGCGGTGTTTACCGCCATTGTGGCCCTGGATAAGGATCTGCGGCAGAATTATCGTATACGCAACCGCATATTGCTGCCGCTCAGCCGGCAGCTTGCCAATCAGACAAAGGGATGAAAGCCAGTCTGCGCCTCGGTGACACGGCCTCGGCTATAGGCTTGCGCTATCTGCTCGATACTTATTTTGATATTCTGGCAACGGTTGGTGCGTGTCCTGACAGTGATGCGGACCCCTCGACACTCTATATCGTCAGTCCCGAGGAGCTTGCGTCACGGCTCGATTTCTATATACCCCGTCGACAGCGTACCATTGTGGCCGGTCCCGGCTCCACGATGCTTGACACTGCCGCTGATGAAAGCGCTATTGTGGAGCGGCTTCAGGAACTGCTGCATACATGTGAACCTGCGGTGACGACTTCCGGTGCCGACCTGTCGCCGCGGGAAATAGAGGTGCTCAAGCTCGTTGTGGCCGGATATATCAACAAAGAGATCGCCGAGCATCTTAACATCAGCTTCCACACCGTGTTGAGCCACCGCAAGAATAT
>CAZIPQ010000124.1:0-6278 GCA_964541165.1 uncultured Muribaculum sp. | reverse complement strand
TGCAGATATAATTTAAAGACCGGAGAACTTGTTGACATAGAGAGGCCCCGCTCAATTGACGGACTAAAATCATTGTTTGGGGTTTCGATTACTGACTCGATAATTGTCGAAGGGTGTACCAACAATGACCTGATCAACATATATGACTTCAACGGCAAACTGCTTCACGAGATAAGAGGGCGTGACTATGCCGGTCATGTCAATGATACAAAAATATTTTTCAGGGAGATAAAGACGACACCCCGATATATCCTTGCCGGCTACTCCAACCGAAGTGACGAAAGGAAATATTTCGCAGACAAAATAATCGTGCTGAAGCATGATGGGAAATATGTCAGGACTCTCAATGTAGGCAAAGATATTGTCGATATGGGTTATCACCAACCTCTTGATCGTCTATATCTAATTCTTGACGATGAAGAGGTGCAATTAGCCTATCTGGATCTCAAGGTTATACTGGAGTAAAGTTATTACGTAATCACCTATACCGCAATCTATTATTCCGATTAACGGTGGTCATAGCCACATACATCCTACAAAAATAATCAATCGTTTGAAAAGATTGCTGCGATTTTATTTTGTTTTCATGCAAATTAATCGTATGTTTGCAATCAAACAGACTGTAACACTGTAATACCCCCGGCGCTGTCGGCATGGGCGCTCATCGTGTCTTGCATGTGTCTTTGATCACGGCAACATAAGCTCTCCTCAACCCATGTCGACAGCGCCTTACTTATTACCGATAATCAACCCGTATGATGAAATGGATCATGACTATGCCCTCATCACGCGTCACCTGATACACGCATGAACGAGAGAATTAACCGACTTGGTAATTGCCTGTACCGACTTTTAGCCGTTACGTTGGTGTTGTTTCTGCTATATCTGGCAGTACAGATAACGACCGCCTGCTCGTTTCACACGCCATCGGAGTCCATGCAACCGACACTGCTGCCTGATGAAAGCGGACTTGTCAACAAGTGGAAGCTCGGCGCAAGGATATTCAATATATTCGCAGCTATCGAGGGAAAGCCATACGAAGTATACCGTCTGCCGGGTTATGGCAAGCTGGAGCGCGGAGATATAATCATATTCAACTATCCCTATCTTGATGCCGATGTGAAGCGCGACAGCATGGCAATGAACCTCCACACCTACTATTGCAAGCGCGCCGTGGCTGTGGCCGGAGACACGCTGGAAATACGCGACTGCTTCTATCACGTAAGAGGGTGCGAAGACACACTCGGCGTAGCTTCAGAACAGGAAACGTTGCAGAGATATGTGAGTGAGTTTGCCCATCGCAACCCGGACATATCGACCTGGCCGGCATGGATGAAATGCTGTCCGCGCGACAGCACGATAGGCTGGACAATCCGCGATATGGGACCATTTACAATACCGGGCAAAGGGACTGAAATAAAACTCGATTACCGCAACTGGCTCCTTTACCGCAGATATATCGAATGGGAAACGGGAGAAAAGCTCCTGTGGCAAGACTCGGTGGCAGTGATTGGCGGACGACCGATCATGCGGTATACATTTACGGAAAATTACTGTTTTGCAGCGGGAGATCACGCTATCGACTCACATGACTCGCGGTATTTCGGCCTCGTTCCTGAAAAATTTATCGTAGGGACAGCCGGAATAAGATGGAAATCGCCTGATAAAAGCAGGATATTCACTTTTATCAACAGGCGTTATCCCCGGTGAGGCAGGTCAATTGGAGCGACGTGAGAGTGTGCCGATATAAAGATTGCGGATATAGGCAAACACGCCGAATATCTGCCCCACGATAAGCACGGGGTCAAGACGGATGATGCCATAGCTGATGATCGACAACGATCCGAGCAGACTTATCAGCCAAAATGTGGGAGGCAGCTCGGACTGACCGGCACGACGCGAATATAACCACTGGTAGATAAAGCGGAAAGTAAACAGCAGCTGACCCGCCGAGCCAAACAGGAGCAGCCACAGAGGGACATCGGCATTATGGAGAAAGCGGTCAGCGACATCACGGATATTGCCGGCTGCAAAAATGCCTGCCACTACAGGGGTAAATAGAATAATAATCCTGAGCCACAACGGCATACGCTGCCACACGCCCTTGATACGGAGATTCCACACATAGATGTAGAATGCCACAAGCTGTCCGAGCACAATGGCAAAGTCATGGCGCAACCAGCCGTAGATACACAGCAGATAGGCTCCGGCAAGACTGAGGATCCAGAACAGCGAGGGCGACAGCACCTTGCGTGCGCGCTCCGACATGATCCACTGCACGAGGATACGAGCAGAGAAGAATGCCTGAGCGAGAAAGCCTATGCACAATATGCCGATATTGCCGCTGAACATTACTTGCGGTCAAGGTTATTATCGGCGATGGAATAATTGATATAACGCTTCTTCATCCAGCGGTAAGCGAAGCAATCCATGAACGGCGACACGAGGCGATTCCACAGATGGTATTTAGACACACCGGCAGTACGGGGAAAATGTCGCACAGGCACCTGCTTTACACGGCCCTCCTGAAGCAGGATAAGCGCCGGCAGGAAGCGGTGCATACCGGTAAACATGGGAATACGGCAGGCATAATCGGTGTGCATGACCTTAAGCGGACAACCGGTGTCCTGCACGCCGTCATGGGTCATCATGCGGCGAAATCCGTTGGCGATCTTCGACTGCAGCTTCTTGAAGCCGGTGTCCTTGCGGTTGGCGCGTATACCCATCACAAGCTCATAATCGGCGATATCCTTCAGGAGCAGATTGAAATCCTCGGGGGTAGTCTGCATATCGGCATCCATGTAGCCTACGTAAGGAGAGCAGGCGTAATCAATGCCGGCTTTCATGGCCGCGCTGAGGCCACCGTTACGGGCGAGCGAGATATAATAGAAATCGGGATGACGTGAGCATACATCCTTTATCTTCTCAAGCGAAGAGTCGGTAGAGCCGTCATTGACAAACAGGACACACGCCGGGACTGCGGCAGAAGGCAGATAAGCGGCGAGAGTAGCCTCAAGGCGCTCCATGTTGTCCTCTTCATTGTAAATAGGGACAACGATCGTGAACTTGTATCGTGAAGTACTATTTTCCATCTTCGGAATTCGTTACGTAGGATAGTTGCTGCCGGCGCGGCAACAGCAGGGTTATATCATAAATGAAGTCACGGCTGTAACGGCGATTATCGCGGCCGCGACGGTTGTCATCAAAAGTTCCGATAGGAATGATCTCAAATTTCGACAGGCAGTCAGCCGACACATAGTCAGCCAGCGGGCCATGAGTCAGTATGGCGCATGGAGCGCTCGACTGCAGTGAGTCGCAACGGGTGAGATCGAGCGGGCGTATATGACGGTGGGCCGCATAGACAAGCTCAATGCGCAGCGGCTCACGCTCGTCATAATAGAACGGTATCCCGTCAAGGCGCGCATCCTGACGGGTCAGGGCGACACTATGCATATCGGGATTATTGATGACATTGGTAAGGAATGGCAATCCGGCGATCTCGGCAACCAGAAACAGTACCGTCACGGCCCACAGCATCGACATGGGCTGCAGCCGGGCAGCTGACCAGAAAAGCCACACGGCAATACCGACCGCAAATACCGAGACCGCAATATAGGCGGCAAGAGGGATGTAACCCGGAGTATAGACCCATTTATAGGCCGCGAAAGGTATCGCCATCACGGCAAGGGCGATAAGCCTCACATTCAGACGGAAGAGCACGCGGTCGGCCCTGCGGTCACAGGTGTGCCGGAAATCGTCGCACCACCATGCAACCAGCCACCCCATGACATAGGAGGCAGGTATAAGGAGCGGCAGCAGATAGCGCGACTTCTTCTCGGGAAGAAGCGAGAGCAGGATTAGCGAGAACACCATCCACAGGAGTGAAAACAGATAGCCGGGGGTATTGCGGCGCACGCGATTGCACAAAGGCAGGACAATGGCTGTGATCAACAGGAGAGACCATACACCTGCTTCAAGGAAAAATTTCCAGTAATAATACCAGGGACGCACATTATGATTGATCCACGAGCCGGACTCCTTCTGCACCACCGCCACAAGCGCATCGCCGTGGAAAAGGTAGATATAGGCATACCACCATGTGCCGATGACGACCGCAATCAGAGTCATGACAGCAATCCCCCACCCTTTTCCACGAAGCGACGGGGTATACACAAGGCCGTAGGCGATCACAAACGGAAGGAGTAGAGCGTAGAGCGATACCGGACCTTTGCTCATGATGGAAAGTCCTATCATGACTCCGGCGCCTATCCACAGCCACCACCTGCAACGCTCGGCGGAAAGTGCCCTGGCGAGCATATAGATGGCACCCATCATAAAAGCATGGCAATAGATATCCCATGAGGCCGTGCGCCCCATCAGAATGACATTATAGCAGGTGCATAGGAGCAGTGTAGGGATAAGCGGGTCGATACGCAAGACATTGCGCGCGAAAGCATAAAAGAACAGGACCAGCATTACCGCGGCCAGACCGGCCATAGCGCGCTGCAGGGCGATACTGTCGGGCGAGATAATCTGGGCGACAGCGGTAAGCCAGGTGGGCAGCGGCGGCTTTTCGAGGCGCAGATCACCGTTCATCGTGGTTACGATCCAATGGCCGTCATCCACCATCTCGCGGGCCGTGATGATGTTGCGCGACTCCATGATATCGGGCATTATGACATGATTGTTGACAAAAAATGTGGCTATGCACACTATTGCCAACAGCACGATGTGGGTGACGGATATGGCCGGTAACCTATTACTGAGCATTATGCTGTTAATTTACGACTGCAAAATTATCGAATTTTTTCCGTAATCGTAAGAAATTGAAGAGATAGATGCAAAAAAAGTCTCCGACTCAACATGAGTCAGAGACTTTTTTAGGTTATGGCGTATTTTATACCGCAAATTATTCGGCAGCGGGAGCCTCGGCTGCAGGAGCTTCAGTTGCGGGAGCCTCAGCAGCGGGAGCTGCAGCAGGCTTCTCAGCATTGCTCTTGCGGCTGCGACGGGTGCGGCCGGCCTTCTTGGCGGTTGTATCCTTGAGCATGTTTTCGTTGTAGTCAACGAGCTCAATGATACAGGTCTTGGCGTTGTCACCAAGACGGTTGCCAGTCTTGAGGATACGGGTGTAACCACCGTTGCGGTCAGCGATCTTCTGAGCTATTTCACGGAAGAGTTCGGTAACGGCATACTTGTTCTGCAGGTGAGAGAACACCAGACGGCGGTTAGGAGTGTTGTCCTCCTTAGCGCGGTTGATAAGGGGCTCAGCATACATGCGGAGGGCCTTAGCCTTGGCAAGCGTAGTGTGGATGCGCTTGTGCATGATGAGAGAGACGGTCATGTTGGCAAGCAAAGCGTCGCGGTGAGCCTTCTTGCGACCAAGGTGGTTGAAAGATTTATTGTGTCTCATCGAATTTTACTCTTTATCTAATTTATACTTTGAAATGTCCATTCC
This sequence comes from uncultured Muribaculum sp., assembly GCA_964541165.1. Taxonomy (GTDB): domain Bacteria; phylum Bacteroidota; class Bacteroidia; order Bacteroidales; family Muribaculaceae; genus Muribaculum. Next base: position 820 of record CAZIPQ010000124.1, on the reverse strand, counting down.
GAACGAGAGGTTCAAGTTGGCGAGGAGCTCGTCGAGCTCGGTCAGCGACTTCTTACCAAAGTTACGGAATTTCAAGAGGTCAGTCTTGTTGAATACCACAAGCTCACCCAAAGTCTCGACCTCGGCGCTCTTAAGACAGTTGAGGGCGCGAACAGAGAGATCCATGTCGACCAGCTTGGACTTAAGGAGCTGACGCATGCGCAGCACCTCTTCGTCAAACTCCTCATTGTTGTCGCTCTCGGTAGTTTCGAGAGTGATTTTCTCATCAGAGAAGAGCATGAAGTGGTGGATGAGGATCTTGGCGGCCTCCTTAAGGGCATCCTTAGGAAGGATCGAACCATTGGTAGTGATCTCGAGAATCAATTTTTCGTAGTCGGTCTTCTGGTCAACGCGGAAATTCTCAACGGTATACTTCACATTCTTGATGGGAGTATAGATAGAGTCGATAGCGATGACATCGATAGGATCGGAAGGAGAAGCATTCTCCTCCGCAGGCACCCAACCACGTCCTTTATTGATGGTAATGTCAAGTTGAAAACTTGTCCCCGGATCCAGATGACAAATGACCTGCTCGGGATTGAGAACCTCAAATCCGGTAAGAGCCTTGCCAATGTCGCCGGCCTTGAACACCTCCTGACCTGACACGGTGATAGTCGCCTTCTCGGAGTCGATGTCCTCGACAGTCTGCTTGAGATCAACCTTCTTGAGGTTAAGGATGATGTTGGTCACATCTTCCTTAACACCCGGGATAGTGTCAAACTCATGCTTCACGCCATCGATGCGGATTGAGGAGATGGCATAACCTTCCAGTGAAGAAAGG
>CAZIPQ010000123.1:0-6293 GCA_964541165.1 uncultured Muribaculum sp. | reverse complement strand
CTGTCCGAGGAAGTGTGATGTGCCTGACTGAAGAGCCTTGCCGTCCTGCATCATTGCCTCGATTGTATATGTCTCGACAGCGCCTGCAAAACGCTCGTTAGCGCTCTTTACACCCTTTACCACGGGTACTGCCATATATTTTTCAGCAAAGTCGCTGTAGACGTTGAGCATCTCTTCGGCCTTGGCCTGAGCCTCTTCTCTTGTAGCATGGGCGGTGTGGCCCTCCTGCCAAAGGAACTCGGCGGTACGCAGGAACATGCGGGTACGCATTTCCCAACGCATTACATTGGCCCACTGGTTACACAGGATGGGGAGATCACGGTAGCTGTTGATCCAGTTCTTATAGGTGCTCCATATTATGGTCTCCGATGTGGGGCGCACAATCAGTTCTTCTTCAAGTCGGGCTTCCGGATCCACAACCACGCCGTTTCCGTCAGGATCGTTTTTCAGACGGTAGTGAGTCACTACGGCACATTCCTTGGCAAAACCCTCTACATGCTCGGCTTCACGGCAAAGATACGACTTAGGTATGAGCAGCGGAAAGTAGGCGTTCTGTACACCGGTTTCCTTGAACATTGTATCAAGCTGATGCTGCATTTTTTCCCAGATGGCATAGCCGTAGGGCTTGATTACCATGCAGCCGCGCACGGCGCTCTGCTCGGCAAGGTCGGCCTTGACTACGAGTTCGTTATACCATTTTGAATAGTCCTCACTGCGTTTGGTGAGGTTCTTGAGTTCTTTTGCCATTGCAAAAACAGTTATATTGAATTATAGTAGGTTGATTTTACGGCAAAATTACTTAAAAAGACCCATATACACAAATTTTACTCCCCGCATGAACTGTGCCGGTGAAAATTTGTATCTTTGCATTTTAAACCGCCTTCTAAATTTAATAAGAAATATGGCTGATACGATAGCTCAGTTTGACTCGGCGCTCGCTTTGTGTCGTGATGTATTCGTGAAAAAACTCAAAGATTACGGTGCATCGTGGCGCATCATGCGTCCTGAGTCGGTCACTGATCAGATTTTTATAAAGGCCAACCGCATACGTTCGCTTGAGGTGAAGGGCCAGTCAATGGTTGGAGAGGGTATATTGCCTGAATTTATCGCTATTGTTAACTATGGAGTGATAGGCCTGATTCAGTTGCGGCTCGGATTTGCCGATACCGACGATATTTCCCAGGACAAGGCTATCGCCCTGTATGACGAGCTGATCGCGGCCACAAGAGAACTGATGATCCGTAAAAATCATGATTATGACGAGGCATGGCGATCAATGCGCGTACATTCCTACACGGATATTATTCTTCAGAAATTGCTGCGTACTAAGCAGATCGAGGATAATGCCGGCGTGACCCTTATATCAGAGGGGGTGGATGCCAACTATCAGGATATGATCAACTACTCAGTGTTTGCCATTATAAAACTTACCGATGAAAAGTGAACGTGTTCGTCAGTGGCTCGTGTGGATATTCCGCCTTGTGGTAGGCGGAACCTACATCATGTCCGGCCTGACAAAGATGCTTGATCTGTGGGGCTTTGTATATAAAATCGAACAGTATCTGTCGGTATGGGGGATGTCAGAACCCCGCGCTCTTGTGCTTGGAGGCGCCATGTCTCTTTCCGCTGCTGAGTTTATCGTAGGCCTGGCTCTGTTTACCGGCTCCTACAAGCGTACGTCGGCATGGATCATCACCTTGCTCACCGGATTTATGCTCATGCTTACAGCATATATCGTCATTGCTGATCCTGTGGACGATTGCGGATGTTTCGGTGACTTCATTATACTGTCAAATACCGCTACTTTCCTTAAAAACGTTGTGCTGATGGCGATGGCCGTCTACCTGTGGCGCTATAATTCTACGGTTTCCGGCATTTTTTCCACGTATTCCCAATGGATCGAGGGTCTTATCGCATTCCTGTATGTTGCGATAGTGGGTACACTGAGCTATAACATCCAGCCTCTTATCGATTTCCGTCCTTATCCGGTGGGTACGGTTCTTGCCGGTGGGGAAGAATCGTCGGAAGATGGTGGAAATATCCGGTTCATTTATGAGCGTGACGGAGTGAAGGAGACATTTGACGCCGACAATCTTCCTGACAGTACCTGGACTTTTGTCGATAGGGTAGAGCCGGAGGGTGACCGCAGTGCCGACAAACGTACCTTCACCATTTATGACGGTGATGAGGATGTGACGGATTTTGTACTTGAGCCCAATGGCGATCAGCTGCTGGTACTTATTCCCGAGCCGGAAAGAGCTGACATATCATCCACTTATCTGCTTAACGAGCTTAACCGTTACATGATCCAGCATGGCGGAGTGATGACAGGTATTATCGGCACCGATGGTGATGGAATCGAGGAATGGCGTGATATTTCGTTGGCGTCGTATGATATTTACAGCGCTGAGGACACCTCGATAAAGGAGGTGGCCCGCGGCAACGTGGCTATTGTCCTGCTCCGTGACGGAGTGATACGGTGGAAACGCACATTGATGTCGGTTGACAGTGACATGCTTGCTTCCCCCGATGACACTCTTCTTGACCGGCTCGATTATGCAGGATCGCGTTACTTCTGGCTTTTATCTATCGTTTTTGTAGGGCTTGAGTTCTTATTGTGGGTAATTGATCGCAGCGGTCGACTTATTAAAAACACTTTAACACTTAAAAGTCGGAAAAAATAATTACCTTTGCACTCGATTTTAAAGGTCAAAAAACAATAGAATAATTATGAGAAAAAAGATTGTAGCCGGCAACTGGAAAATGAACACCACTCTTCAGGAGGGTGTGGCTCTTGCCAAGGATGTAAATGAAGCATTGAAGAATGTAACACCCAAGTGTGATGTCGTGATATGTGTTCCCTTCACTCATCTTGCCACTGTTAACGGTGTCATCGATACAAATAAGCTCGGTCTCGGTGCTGAGAACTGCGCTGACCATAAGTCAGGTGCCTATACCGGCGAGGTTTCGGCTTCAATGGTTTCTTCAACCGGTGCCACTTACGTGATCCTCGGACACTCTGAGCGTCGTCAGTATTATGGCGAAACTTCCGAGACTCTGAAAGAGAAAGTTGCTCTTGCTTTCGAAAATTACCTGACTCCGATCTTCTGCATCGGTGAGGTTCTTGAGGAGCGTGAGAACGGTACTTACAACGAGGTTGTAAAGAAGCAGATCGAGGACGCACTCTTCCATCTTTCAGCTGATGACTTCAGCAAGATTATCCTGGCTTACGAGCCTGTATGGGCTATCGGTACCGGCAAGACCGCTACTGCTGACCAGGCCGAGGATATGCATGCATTTATCCGTGGCGTCATCGCTGACCGTTACGGTAAGGAAGTCGCTGAAAACACTTCTATCCTTTATGGCGGCAGCTGCAAGCCTTCTAATGCTGCCGAGCTTTTCGCAAAGCCCGATGTTGACGGTGGTCTTATCGGTGGCGCTGCTCTCGATGCCACTTCATTCATGGGCATCGTCAATGCATTTTGATTGAATTTGTAAGATAACACATCCGTTTATAGTAAAGGCCGGTGACGTCAAGAACGTCTCCGGCCTTTAACTACTTGCAGTTGTTGATTATTTTACGTAACTTTGTCGCCAATTAAAGAAAAATCACGTGAAGCTACGTTCCATCATATTGCTGGTGTCGATGCTGATAAGCTCGACAATGGCTTTTTCACAGGCTTCTTCGCCGGTTGTCGACAGTATCACTGCCGGAGGGGCCATAATCGTAAATGTGCCCGAGGCACTTCTGCAGCGGCTGTGTCCTCCGCGGTCTGCCGTTACAGCGGCGGTTGATTCGGCTGCTACTTCAGTTGCCGATGCCTCGCTACCGGCTAAAACCTCGGTTGCCGCGCCTTCAGGAAAGATGGGTGGCTACCGTATTCAGGTATTTTCTGACAATAACTCCCGTACAGCCAAGAGCGAAGCGCGTGCACGTGCGCGTGATATAAGTGCGCAGTTCCCCCAGTATGCCACCTATGTGGTCTATAATTCTCCATACTGGCGTCTCCGTGTAGGTAATTTCCGTACCCAGGAGGAGGCCAATGCCGCCGCTCATTCGCTGAAGGCGGCTTTCCCCGGTTACAGCCGGGAGATACGTGTGGTTAAGGACACCATAATATTGTCGGGAGAATGAACTAACATGCAGTGATGTAGATGGAAAAAGAACAGATCATACAAGAGCTGGCTTCCCATTACGAAAGCATAATACGCCTGCTTGGCGACGACCCGGAGCGAAGCGGTCTTGAAAAGACTCCGTTGCGGGCGGCCAAGGCCATGTATTATGCCATGAAAGGCTACCGTGAAAACGCCGACGAGATATTACGTTCGGCAATCTTTGATTATGCCGGTTCTCAGATGGTGATAGTCAAGGATATAGAGTTTTATTCTTTCTGCGAGCATCACATATTGCCCTTTTTCGGAACAGTATCGGTAGGATATATTCCTGACGGCGAGATGATAGGATTGTCAAAACTTGCCCGTCTGGTTGACGTATATGCCCGTCGCCTGCAGGTTCAGGAGCGACTTTGCGCCGATGTCTGTGATGCCTTGTCGCGGAATCTCCGTAATAAGGGTGTGATCGTGGCATGCAATGCCCAGCATATGTGCATGAAGCTACGCGGGGTGGAGAAGCAGAATTCAAGCACTACCACCATCGAGTATTCGGGTGCATTTGCCGATGATGCCGGCTTGCGTAATGAATTCATGGAATTATTGAAAGTTAAATAAGTTAATAAGACTAAGCCCAATTATAGTGATGAAGAAAAAATTTAATGAATACGACAAATTCAATCTCTCCGAGGTAAACCGTGAGGTGCTTGCACGTTGGAACGACGAGCATCTGTTTGAACGCAGTCTGAAGGTACGTGAAGGCGCTCCTTCATTTGTGTTTTTCGAAGGTCCTCCATCGGCCAACGGTATGCCCGGTATCCATCATGTGATGGCACGTACCATCAAGGATATCTTCTGTCGCTATAAAACCATGAAGGGCTTTCATGTAAAGCGTAAAGCCGGTTGGGATACCCACGGACTCCCCGTTGAGCTTGGTGTTGAAAAGGCTCTCGGTATAACCAAGGAGGATATCGGTAAAAAGATATCGGTTGACGACTATAATGCCGCCTGCCGCCGCGAGGTCATGAAATATACCCGTGAATGGGAGAACCTTACCAATTCCATGGGTTATTGGGTCGACATGAAAGATCCCTACATCACTTATGACAACCGTTATATAGAGAGCGTGTGGTGGCTGCTTAATCAGCTGTATAAGAAAGGTTATCTCTATAAGGGCTATACTATCCAACCTTATTCTCCCGCTGCAGGTACCGGTCTGAGTACGCACGAGCTCAATCAGCCCGGCTGCTACCGTGACGTTAAGGATACTACCGTGACTGCAGTTTTCGAAGCTATCGACAAGAAGCCCGAGATGGAAGGGTGGGGTAAGCCCTGCTTTATCGCATGGACAACTACTCCGTGGACACTTCCCTCGAACACCGCGCTCTGTCTTGGCCCGAAATTCGATTATGCCGTAGTGCGTACATATAATCCCTATACCGGTGAGAAGCTGTCGCTTGTCATGGCCAAGGAGTGTATGGGCGCTTATTTCAAGCCCGAAGGTGCCGAGGCTCCGATTGACGAGTTTACTCCCGGTGACAAGGTGGTTCCTTACCGCGTTGTGGCTACTTACAAGGGCTCGGAGCTCGAGGGTATGCGCTATCGTCAGCTCATGCCGTGGGTTAAGCCTTGCGAGAAGCTTACCGAAACTGCCCCGGGCTTTGTGCAGGATTATGCCGCAGCTAATCCCGAGCATGTATTCTCAGTCGGCAAGGATCGCTTTGTCGAACTTGAGGCCGAGGCATTCCGCACTATTTTAGGTGACTATGTGACAACTGACGATGGTACAGGTATCGTGCATATCGCGCCTACCTTCGGTGCCGATGACGCCCGTGTAGCAAAGGCTGCCGGCATACCTTCGCTGTTTATGATCAACAAGCGCGGCGAGACCCGTCCTATGGTCGATCTTACCGGTAAATACTATACTCTCGACGAGTGTGCGCCTGAATTTGTAGAACACTGTGTAAATACCGAGCTCTACGAACATCACGCCGGTGATTATGTGAAAAACGCCTATGACCCGCGCTTCAACGAGGGTGGCAAATACGACGAGAAGAGTGCAGAAAAAGCTGAGGACCTGAATATTGTCATCGCCCTTGAAATGAAGCAGGCAGGTGAGGCCTTCCGCATCGAGAAGCATGTGCATAACTATCCTCATTGCTGGCGTACTGATAAGCCTGTGC
>CAZIPQ010000122.1:3050-6372 GCA_964541165.1 uncultured Muribaculum sp. | reverse complement strand
TCAATACATTATGATAGCGTTCAGCGTATGTGTATGGAACCACCACATCAGCCATACCGTTGATCACTAACGCCGGGCCGGCATATTCAGCAGCAGTATCATAAATAGACAGCGTCATGGCCGACTGAATATATGGCCGACCTATCGACTGGCCTCCACTCACCGCGTAGGTACTCTCAGTGAGATGCCACGGATCAAAATGGCCGCCATGAGTCATCCCGCGCAGAGCATCGTCGCGCAATACGGCGGCAGCTGACAGCAGCACTTCACATTCAATCTGAGGAAACCCGCATCGTCCGCTTGCCATTGAGGTGACAACTCCTCCCTGTGAGTGGCCTAAGAGGGATATATTTTTTGTAACAGACAGCTGACGTGCAAAGGCTATCACATTTATCAGGTCCTCAATCTCATTAGGCACAGTCATATCCTCAAATTTTCCGTCACTCTTTCCGCAACCGTTGAAATCAAACCGGAGTACTCCTATCCCGATCTGATTCAGATTCTTCACAAGTGGTTCAAAAAGATGGAAAGTCATGTCTCCACCGAAACCATGTGAGAATATTACAATCGGACATTTCTCATCTTTCTGCATCGAAGGCAGCGATATACGTGCCGCTAACTTACCTTGCGATCCATCTATGTAAAATAAATCTCCATTTGCCGGTATTACCGGCGAGGGGACGATTGAATTAGGAACTATTTCTGCCATCTTAATAGTATTTTCCGATGCTTGTATATATGCAATATCGCATCAGCTCATTGAAGCTGTGCGCTTGATTTATCTGCGGCGGTCAATCCGGCATGCTACTGGGCCAGAGCAATCCACGGGATATTCGGGATGTCTCTTAAACCAGGCGACAGCGTAAGAACATGTGGCGGCTATTTTGTTTCCTTCCGACAAGATTTTGTCAGCGGCGAGTTTTACCAACTTTCCGGCTACACCTTGTCCCCTCAGGGAAGGATCCACAAAGGTGTGATCGATAGTCGATATGCCGTCCTCTGTCGGGAATGTCACCTCCGCTACTATTTTACCTGAAGGATCAGTTGCGTAAATGCGGTCTTTTTCTGTTATAAAATTCATAGTCGTTAATTTAAAGGGATTATATATGTTATAACACACTGCCCCACTGATTGGTTGGAGGCAATACGGTTCCGGATCATCCTTACTACTTGAAAAGCCGAGGGGTGTCAGGCCATAAACAATCGCCTGACACCCCTCGAGTTACAAATTTCTTAGTCAATACAGGATAAATCGGGAATTTACTTGGTGAAATCCAGTTTACCACTTACGATATCCTCGGTCATGCCCTCATAAGGAGCCTGCGATATGACTTTCTCGTTATTGATACCCTCGTTTTTAGTAAAGAAGATATCTCCGAATTCAGGCACTACATATTTGGGATAGGTCTCATACTTTTTACGGCTCTCCTCCATAAGCGGAATGAAGTCGTTCTGATAGCAGACTGTGATTTCAGGATGCTCCTGAACCCATTTCGGGAAGAAGATCACACCATGAAGCTTATTCTCCTTCGGCATGAAGTTAAGACTCACATCAGTTCCGGTCGGCTCGGTCCATGATATCTTATAGACACCGTCGGTCAGTTTTACGATATCGGCCTTCTGGTCCCTGACCCAACGGCCGCCAACCATACCGCTGTGAATACGGTAGTCAACTGTATTCTCGTTCTTTACATAAAGTTCGTAAACCCAGCCGTTAGCGTAGGTGTAAATAAAGTGTGATCCAATAAATTTATCCATAATGTTTATGTTTTATTTTGTTTCAATTTTCGTAAATAAAACATGTGGAGCACGGCAATGGATTGTGCTGTATGGATCAATTTATTGTGCTGTACGGCTCACTTTAAGTTGCTGTTTTCACCGTAGCTGTTACGTGTCTCCGACGGAGTCTCGCCGAAATGTGCGTGATAGCGCCGGGAGAAATGGGAAAAATTTTTAAATCCAACGTTCTGCATCACCTTATACACGGACCAGTCGGTCGTCAGGATAAGACGATGTGCCTCACGCAGGCGCCTGTTGATTATCCAGTTACGAGGGGAAAGCTCACTGAACTTCTTGAAATCGCGCTTGAATGTCGACACACTTCTTCCCGTATAGTTTGCGATATCCTCAACCGATAGATCATACTTGTAATTCTTCTCCATGAAGTCCATTATGTCAAGACGCCATTGGCTTGTAAAATCAAAGAGTGAGGCATAGACCGACTTATCCAGAAGCAGAAGCAGCCTGATGGCTTCCAGCACCTTGATCCGCAGCCAGTGAGGTTCCGGGGCTTCCCCCTTCTCCCAATAGGGCTTAAACGATTCAAACAGGCTGGTCAGCAATGACGAACGGCTGATGCTGATAAAGCTCTTCTTGCTTCGCTCGACGTCGGTCGGCAGGTCCCATTTATGAAGTGTCTTGTAATAGTCGAAAAGGATCTGTCGCGGGAAAAACAGAAATACCGACAGATGATGGTCAATCCCTTCGGCCGCATAATTTATGAGGGTCATGCGGTGATCCTTGCGGACAAACACACATTCACCCTCATTAAAAGTCGCCGCCTCGGCACCATCGATCAGCACTTTCAGCTTTCCGGCGGCAACGTACACCAAAGCGTTTTCGCTGACATAGCAGGTACTTTCCCCGCTCGACTTATGATAGCAGGTGACAAATACCTCCTTGGTCTCAGGCGATATATTCTCTGACATTGATCCGGGTGCAGGTTAGAAATGTACCATGTGGTCGATAGGCTCACCTTTGACCGACGGGTCCTGGATTTCATAAGCCACCTTCACACCCTCGTCAAATGCCGATTGAAGATCCTTTGGAAACTGCACGTCACGCTGCTGGCGTTTTTCCGGCTCGGAGAATGCGCTCGACTCATACTTTGTGTAATCCGTAAACTGGTAAGTGTCAAAGGCCGTGACGCGATGCACCGGCATAAAATAGAACAGGCTCAAAAATCTCTCGGTCATCGCGCAACGGTCCTCTATGCCATAATGCTTAAACGCCTCCTCTGTGGCATTCATCGAATAAATCATCGTAAACGACACTCTTTTCGGGGCCAGACTCACCGGAGGATTGGAATACTGGGCCACGGAGAACACCATGCGCTCTATAAGACACTTGGCATACGCATTAAGGTCCATATAATATATCGGCGACGCTAAGGCGACAGCATCTGCATCCCTTATCTCGGCCAGCAGATCATGGATGCCGTCGGGTATCGGACATGTGCCGAAAAACTTGCCCCCTTTTATCTTGCACGAGAAACAGCTGCGACAGCCCGTGAACTTAAGGTCATAAAGATTCACTCTCTTTA
>CAZIPQ010000122.1:0-2950 GCA_964541165.1 uncultured Muribaculum sp. | reverse complement strand
AGGAGTATCGCACCCGGGCGCAGTAGTCCGCGGGCTATCGCTATGCGTTGCGCCTGTCCTTCGCTCAGCCCCTCACCATGCTCGCCGCATGCCGTTTCGAGGCCAAATTTCAGATCAAACACAAAGTCAGCCGCTGCAGCGCGAAGGGCATCTTTCATCTCTTCCTCCGTAGCATCAGGATTACCTATCAGCAGGTTACGGCGTATGGTACCGCTCAGCAGACTGTTTCCCTGAGGCACATACACAATATTGCTGCGCGTAGCCGTTGATACCGGAATATCCTTTTTACAGCCATCTTCAATCCGAAACAGCTCTATCTTTCCCGACTGAGGTTTCAGGAGTCCAAGGATCAGGCGCAGCAGCGTACTCTTACCCGAACCTGTCTCCCCTATTATCGCGGTCCGGCTTCCCGGAGAGAAGACATGGCTGAAATTGTCAAACACGGCTTTGCCGTTTCCGGGATAAGAAAACGACACATTACTGAATGATATCCCTGCAGGCGTATCGCATGCCGGCTGTTCCGCCAGCTGATTCTCCACCGGGATGAGTTCTATCTCGGCAAGACGCGAAAAGGCGGTATGTGACTGTATCAGCCCGGGAAACAGTCGGGCAAGCTCAGCCAGCGGACGCTGTATCTGCCCCGCAAGCTGCAGATAGGCAGTCATCATGCCGAATGAGATGGTCCCGTTACGCAATCCGGCTATTCCCCACAGGAATGCGGCAAGATACCCTGACTGGAATCCCGCAATAACGGCCGTGCGCGACAGCACCGTGAGATTGGATCGTCGGCGGACAACGGAATATCTGGCCTGAAGGAGCGATGATATCCCCTCCATCGTACGCTTCACGTGAGTACTCGTCAGAAGCAAAATGCGGTGATACAGGCTCTCCTGCATCTTTTCCTGAAGGCGGCTTTCAATACCGCGTATGCGACGTGTCAGGATCCTTGTCTTACGGAAGAATACTTTGCCGGAAAGTATAAAAAGCGGCAGGATGACTGACAGGAGTATGGCAAGCCACGGACTGAAATAACACAGGAAGATAAAGGCTCCGGCAAACTGAACGAGAGCGATGATAACCGTCGGGACCGTTCGGCACAGACATTCAGCAACTACCCGGCTGTCCTCGGTGAGCCTCGACAGCACATCGCCCGAATGAAATGTTTCCCGTCCGTTCCACTCCGAGTTCAGTACTCGGCTAAAAAGACGCTCCTGTATACTGTTCTTCATGGCAGTCTCGGCCAGGTCGGTGGTCCGGTTACCGACTGACGAGCATACGAGTTCGATGACGACAGCGCCGATGAGCCCCGCCACGCACATCATGATATTTCCGTCCGCAGCCCCCGTTGCAATATCGACCGCACGCTTACTGAGCGCGACAAATCCTAATCCGGTCAATACCCTTACAATTCCTGCAGACGCGCTCACCGCAATCCGCAAGCGGAATCCGCGTGACATTTTAAATATATACCGGATCATAGCGCTGCGAACATATCCTTAATCACCTTCTTCGAACCGGCCATCACAAAGCTGCCGTAATACTTCATGACCGCGTTAGGATCTAACCAAAACTTGGAATAAAGCCGGGATGTGAGCAGCCGGAAAGAATATGCTTTCCGTGCCAGATACCCGCGCGGCCGCACCGCTCTTCTTTGCCGGGCCCTCCCGAAATTACCCTCCCTGATTATGAACGACATAATCCTGTCCGCCGCCCTGGCACATTCCGGAGAATACAGCGGACACTCATTTTCGGGCAGTCCCAAATACCCGACGGCAATCGGCGTGAAGAACCGCCAGCCTCTCAGCAAGTGAAATTCTTCAAGCAGCTGTTCAAGATGCTTCACATCAATCTCCTTGCAGTGGGCATGGAGCAGCATCACCCAGTCACATAGATGCCTCAGCCCTATCCCACCGTTGATAAAATGCAGGTACAGGTGCATGAACACGAAGATCACGTCAAATGCGGGAGCCGGCACATCAATCGGCTCTCCGCCTATAATGCCGGATCGGCACGGTTGCAGCTGCTTACGGCTCCATTCCTGAAACCGCCGGTCGGCTGAACGTGAAGGGAGCTGTCCGGCTATTCGGTGAAGTTCTATCCTGACACCCCCTTTATTGATGCACCCGTAATGCTTGGCATCGGAGGCAAACCGTTCATCACTCTCCCATCCCAGCTCCTTGGTAACCATGTAAGCCTGCCGGTAGTTCTCCTCACCGATATACAGATCGATATCGCCACACTGCCGCAGTGTCGGATCGGGATATGCACGGGCATAAGCCTGTCCCTTAAGCAGTACCGATGGTATTCCGGCTTCGGCGAAGCGGGCCGAAGCTTCGGCTACACCTTTGTCAAGAAGCTGATGTGTGCGACGGTTTCTTTCAAGAAACGAACATGCCTTCAGAATCCAGTCTTTCGGAGGTGCCACCTCCTTAGGAAGCGTCAATGCCGCATTCAGAGCCAATGCTCCGACAGTCTGCTGCACGGACAGTCTGCCGATCTCCTCCCAGTCTACAGGCCGGTCGACAAACAGACGGCAGTCAACGGGCGTCTGCCAGAGCGATGCCCTGACAAGCGACAGCAGTTGCCTGACGGAGATCTCTGATGCAAAACACTCTTTCATTATCACGCTACCTGCAGTCCGGGCTGAATTATCAATCCCCTATGTGGCTTATTCTCCGCTATTATCGCTATGCTCCTTTTTGTATGTATCCCATTGCGAGTTCAGCATGAGTTTTTTTACCGGCATTTTCTTCGTTACCTTCTCACCATTCACCTCGCATACTACATCCTCGTATCTATCAATAACATCAGTAGCAGTCAATTTAAACCAATAGCGTTTGCCCGGTTCAATCACCTTGTTGAAGTTGTCAATTGTGATCGAATATCTATCTACATCATCATAGCCGGCAGCAAAGCCACTTTCAACTCCATTATATAGATCTATACTAAA
>CAZIPQ010000121.1:0-6381 GCA_964541165.1 uncultured Muribaculum sp. | reverse complement strand
GCTTGATGGATACACAAACCCAAATATAGCGCGGGAAGCGTAATATTGACGGATCGTTCCGAGACAAGCCATCCCCATACCGAACGCTCGATATGGGGATGGCTGTTTTGCGGTATGCTGCATGCCGGTATTCTCCGGCATCAGGTATTGGATCAGTGAATCAGGACTTTCTTGCCGTTGATTATATAGAGGCCGGGCTGGAGGGGACGTGTCAACTTGTGGCCCCAAAGGTCGTAAATCTCTTCGGAAGCGGGATCATCGGTGATCTCGCTGATGCCGGAGCTGTCGCGTTTCAACTTGAAATAAACGCGATCAGAAACGGCTTTGCCTGAGCTATAGATCAGAGCCAGATATTCCCCGTCTTTCAGATCCTGAAGGTCAGCCTCGACACTGCTATGTGCGCTTTCGCCTGCCGTAAGGTAGGTGCGATCGGAATCTTTGTGATACACATCATAACCGCCGTCGCCGGGGAATATGACCAGCTCGACATCCGAGAAGAAAACTCCCGAGGTGCAGTTGAGGGTGAAGGAGAATGTAACCTTGGTCGGATCGGTCACCGGATCGGCATCGTCGAGCTTAAAGTCGGTGATAGTAAATGCAGTTTCCGCGGTCATGATATCAACAGTTACGGAGATAGGATCGCTCACTGTCTGACCGCTCTCATCCTTGAACACGAGCTTGTATTCGCCGGCAGGAAACTCCTGATCCTTTAAGGCTTCGAAGTCGGCGATGTAGTCGGTCACGTTTTCATCAGATGATGGTATTACGTCAAGAGGCCGGAACTGTGATTTAGCCACTTCAGTACCGTCGGCATTAATCAGGGTGGGAGTGACGCTGCCATAATACTCGGCTTCAGAACTGTTCTGAGCTTTAAATGTGAGCGGGAAATCGTGGTTGCGGTATATTGTACCCGGAATGGTAATATCGGTAATTTTAATCACGGCGCCCTCGGTATTGGTAATTGTAGCAACTTTATCCTGCACGACGGCGGTCACCGATTGTGAGAGGCCAACCGGCATCCTGACATCATACCATCGGCCGTCGACCTTGAGGGCCGGTGTGATCTCGTATGTGCCGTCGGCAAGAGCGGGAAAGCGCACCTGCAGGTCGTAACGACCGTCATCGGGGTGATATCCTGCCACATCAGGCCCTTCGGCATAGAAGCTTTCCGTGCCATTGACTTCTTTAAATCGCATGCCAAGGCGCGAACCATCGGGCATAGTGTAAAGGCTGTAATTGAAATATTCGCCTCCGCACCTGAAGTCGTCGCCCTCTTTAACCGACTTGACATCGGTGGTAAATGCAATGGTATTGTAGAAAAGATATACGGGCTTGTCGCCGTCGGCAGCCGGTCGCATGCCGAGTGTGGCCACCTGACTTGTGTTGAAACCTCCGGCACCGCCTCCCACGCCAAGATCAGCGGGGTTGAGCGCGTTCAACAGAAAGTAACCGTTGCTCAATCCGCCCCAGCCCCAGTTGAAGTGGAAATATCCGCCGTCACGATAGCCGTCACATATAAACTGATGACCGCCGGCGGTTCCGGCTCCGCTGTAAAGTACCGGGTGATTGTTGCTTAACTCTTCATATATCATATCTTCCCACTCATAGTAGCCGTAGAAGGAGCGGTTAGGCATCCATAAGGCAGGGGAATAACCAAATATGTCAATCAGGGCAGTGCCCATGGCCATTGTAGCGGCTCCGCTTTCTCCGGGCTCGTAGTGCATGTCGACACTTATGCCGCATCCCAGCATGAGCTGAGCCACAGCGTGCCGTGATGCTTCGGAACTGTTTTTGTCATATCTGTCGGTCATCAGATCCCACTCAAACGTAGTATTTTCGTAGTCAAAAGTCAGTTCTTCCTCACCCGGACGCCAGAAGTAGGAGTGTGAGCCCTTTCCATGAGCAGGGTAGTTGTAAAACTTCATTGCCTGAGCCATCGCCGTAGCCACACATCCGGTCACTGTCTCACGTCCGTCAACTTTCGGGCACAGCTCGTTGTAAGGTGACTCCTGATTCCATTCCGTTGTCAGGAGTGGAGCAATGTCAGCACGTTTGGTACGTACCTCACCTGCTGAAGCAACGTTGGCCTGGACAGTCTGACTGCGCGACTTAAGGGTCTCAAGCTGTGAATTGTAAAAGTCCATCCAGTAGGCAAGTCCCGGATTGTCGGTACAGTCAAAACGACCGGTGTCGGAGAATGCAAGTAGGGCAGGGGCAGCATCATCTGCCGGAAGCACCACAAAACCCTCTCCGGAGGTAAATACATATAAATTCCCCTCGGTCGAGATTAACTCCATAGGAGCCTGCGCGACGGCAGCCCGACTATAAGTTTTTACCTCCGACAGCTTGGATAGCCTGGCGAGGGCCTGATCGGGTGAGACAGGGTTGGCAACAGCGATGCCACACGACGAAATCATACAGATAAGAGGTAAAATCTTTTTCATAATGTTGAGTATTTAATATGTATCCTATCGGGAAATGGTGCTATTGACTTTTTAACAATATTTTACCCTAATTGGTTCGGCTGTAATAGATTATTAAGCGTTGATAATGTATGCCCGATTTATCTGCCATATTATGGGCGCTGGCCCTGACTGTGCTTGCCGGCTTGTCGACAGGCATTGGAGCGCTTGTGTCATTCTTTACGAAGCACACCGACACGCGTGTGTTGTCGGCCGCGCTTGGTCTGTCGGCGGGTGTGATGATTTACGTGTCGTTTATGGAGATGATACCCGAGGCTGTCGAGAGCATGTCGACTGTGACGACCGAGCGGTGGGCTACACTGTGGACCATACTTGCGTTTTTCGGAGGTATCGGCTTGATTGCACTTATCGATTACCTTGTCCCGGAGGATGAGAATCCTCATGAAATCCACTCCATGAGCGAGCTTGAATGCCCTGATCACCATCACCTGAAGCGTACCGGCGTAATGCTGGCTATGGCGATAGGTATACACAATTTTCCTGAGGGTATGGCTACGTTTGTATCTGCCCTTGACGGTATGGAGGTGGCATTGCCGATCGTCATAGCGATCGCCATCCACAATATTCCGGAGGGGATTGCAGTATCGGTGCCGATATATCAGTCAACCGGCAGCCGCAGCAAGGCGTTGCGTTATTCACTGCTTTCTGGTCTTGCCGAACCTGCCGGAGCATTGGTCGGCATGATATTTCTGTTGCCTTTCTGGTCGGCAACGGTCAATGCGATGTGTCTGGCCGTAGTAGCCGGAGTGATGATATATATTTCGTTTGACGAACTGCTTCCCGGCGCCGAAGGCTACGGCCATCATCACCTTACCCTCAGCGGCGTGGTCGCCGGCATGGCAATCATGGCTGTCACGCTGCTGGTAGTGTGACTCCGGTATAGTCAGTGAAACGGTATAAACAGCAAAATCCCTCACAACCGTCAGCCGGATTGTGAGGGATTAGTGTTATGTGGGTCGGGATTATTCTTCAACAACGACGAAATCCTCTTTACCTACACCGCAGAGGGGACATGTCCAGTCTTCGGGTATATCCTCAAAAGCAGTGCCGGGGGCAATGCCATGTTCGGGATCACCAACTTCAGGGTCGTAAACCCAATCGCAAACTTCACAACGATACTTCTTCATAATGGTAAATTTTATTGTGTTATGTAATTATTATATTCATAATTACAACACTTACAGCACCCATTATGGTTCATTCGGCCGGCAATTCTTTGCCAAGCCAGTAAAACATGTAGTCAAACATAGCGTTGCGTACAGCCTTACGTGACAGTGCGAGATCGTGCAGACCGCCGTTGACCACGACTTCGGTTACCTGAGGGCCGAGTCGGCGCCCGTAGCGTGATATGTCGGTGACGTCAAGCACGGCATCGGCGCTGTGTGACTTGCTCAACGGATCGCTGTCATGATAAGTGGAGTCTGAGTGCATGAGCAGCACAGGTACCTTGATGTCAGAGTATTTCTGAAGCCAGTTCTGCGCAAGGTCGATGGCTCGTATCCAGCCTGTATTTACGTCAGGCGACTGGACCAGTTTCCAGTCGGTATTGTAATTCCACTCTCCGCCGTGTCCGGCAAGGAGGCTGTTGGAGTAGACATGACTCTCGCCCTGAGAAATCTTGATATTCGGCAGCCATCGGCCTACGAAGTCAACCACAGGTATCAGCACACGCTCCTGAAAGGCTGACTGGTTCCAGTCGAGGAAGGGGCTGTTGAGCACAAGTACCTTTATCGCCTTGTCAGGATGATCGTTCATGTAGAGAGACGTTGTAAGGCCGCCTGTAGAGTGGCCGAGCAACACGACCTCTTCGACACCGTCGGCGTGCATCTGTACCAGAGCCGAGTCGATGTCGGGGAAATACTCTTTCATGTCGCGTACCTGAAACAGGCTCTGGCCTTTTATGATCGATCGGCCGTATTTACGCAGATCCACGGCATAGAAGCTGTAACAGGAGTCTATGAAGCGGTCGGCCATATCAGCCTGAAAGAAGTAGTCGTTGAAGCCGTGTACATACAGCACTCCGCGATGGCCTGCACAGCTGTCAGCCGGCAGCTTGCGGATGATTGTCGAGCGCACCGGACCGCTGTAGTCACGCCCCTGGTCGACGTAGCGCATCTCGAAGCCGTCGCCGAGTGTCGTGTCAGGCATCCAGCCCGATGTGAGCGGCGCTGAGGTATCGACTGCCGCAACGTCATGACTACATGACACAATAGCCGGAGCGATGACTCCGGCTATTGCAAGTATAATTGGTGTAAATCGGTTCATTGTCAATGTGGTGATCAGATACCGAGAAGAGCAAGCATCTTTTCAAATGCCACTGTCAGGCCCTCTTTGTCCTTACCGCCGGCCTGAGCAAATCCGGGCTGACCGCCGCCACCGCCCTTGATGGCCTTGGCGGCTTCGCGCACTGTGGTCGACGCGTTGAGGCCCTCCTTGACGAGGTCTTCGGTAATCATTACGGTAAGCAGGGGCTTACCTGTCGCATCGTGAGTTGCGGCTACGAATATTGTGTGTTCGGGCGACTGTGCACGCACGCCGAATGCCACGTTTTTGACCATTTCGGGCATGCACGGACCGTTGAACTTCACCACCTTGATGCCGTGTTCCTCACGAGCCTTTTCGAGAAGCTGACGGGTAAGGTCGGCACACTTCTCGTTGAAGTAATCCTCGGCCTGACGCTTAAGATCGGCATTTTCCTCAATCGACTTGCGGAGTGCGGCAACCAGATTAGGCGTATTGTTGAACATGCCGCCAATTTCGCGGATGGTGTCCTGCATGGCATCCATGGCCTTTTCAACATTGGCGCCTGTGATGGCCTCGATGCGGCGTATGCCGGCAGCGATACTGCTCTCCGATACGATGCGGATCATACCGATGTTGCCGGTGTTTTCGACATGTGTACCACCGCAGAGCTCGACTGAAGTGCCGTAACGTATCACACGCACTTCGTCGCCATATTTTTCGCCGAAGAGTGCCATTGCTCCCATTTCACGAGCCTTTTCGATGGGCACGTTGCGGGCTTCGTCGAGGGGAATGGCGCGGCGCACACGGGCATTGGCCAGACGCTCTACCTCGCGGAGCTGCTCGGGAGTGACTTTCTGGAAGTGGGAGAAGTCAAAGCGGAGCACATCGGGCGATACATAGGAACCGCGCTGCTCTACATGTGTGCCGAGCACTTCACGCAGGGCTTCGTGGAGGAGGTGGGTAGCGGTGTGGTTGCATGAGGTTGCCATACGGGCATCGGCGTCAACGACGGCCTCAAAAGTGGCGTTGACATCGGCGGGCAGTTTCTTGGTGAGGTGTACACCCATGCCGTTCTCACGCTTGGTATCGTAGATCTCGACCACATCGTCACCTGAGATGAGTGTACCGCGGTCACCGACCTGACCACCCATTTCTGCGTAGAACGGGGTTGCCGAGAGTACGATCTGGTAATATTCGTTGTTTTTCTGCTTAACCTTGCGGTAGCGAAGTATTTGAGTGGGGGTAGAGATCATGTCGTAACCAACAAATTCCTGTTCGCCGGGACGCACTACTACCCAGTCGCCGGTCTCAACGGCTGCTGCATTGCGGGCGCGGGCTTTCTGTGCTGCCATTTCGGCGTCAAATTCAGCGTGGTCAAGAGTCATGCCGTTTTCCTTAAGGATGAGCTCAGTAAGGTCGAGGGGGAAGCCGTAAGTATCGTAAAGCACGAATGCCTCCTTGCCCGAAATCTCGGTCTTGCCGGCGCTCTTGGCTGCGTTGATCGCACTGTCGAGCATTCGTATACCGTTGTCAAGGGTACGCAGGAATGCATCTTCCTCCTCCTTGATGACGCGCATGATGAGTTCACGCTGCTTGGTAAGTTCGGGATAAGCCTCGCCCATGCTGTCGATCAGAGTGTCGACAAGACGGTACA
>CAZIPQ010000120.1:0-6416 GCA_964541165.1 uncultured Muribaculum sp. | reverse complement strand
TCACCACATTCCCACATGCCTTTGGTAAGGCCGTAGCTGGCCGTACCGAGACCGCCCAGGATGTGCGGGGGAAATTCCCATCCAAACATTAATGCTTTCATGGTCGGGTATTATGCGTTTAATTTTTTTAGATTGCGTAATGTGCGGAGCACTTCAGCCACACAGGTGGCATGTGAGATAGCGCCGCGCCCTGTGAAGGGAGGATTGCCGTCATAGAGCTGCGAGATCGAGCCGATACAGCCGTTGCTCATTTCATCCTCGAAGCCTATGAGCATACGGTCGATGTAGCTGACACCGCTCATGCCGAATACCTTCAGGTAAGCGTCGGCATACATACCGATGAGCCAGGGACGTGCGGTACCGTTGTGATAAGCCTTGGCGCGCTCCTCGGGTGAACCCACATAGTTGGGCGAGTAACCGTAGCTCTTGGGCGACAGTGTGCGCAGACCCTTCGGTGTGAGAAGCTCACGGGTTACGACGTCAAGCACACCCTTGCGCTGACGGCGGTCCAGCGGAGAATAATCAAGGCCTATTGCGATGGCCATGTTAGGACGCACTGACAGCTCATTGTAGTTTCCGTTAACGTAGTCATACAGATAACCGTAATCGTTAAGGAAAGTCTCTACAAATGCGGGCTTGGCCTGTTCGGCTACAGTGAGCCAGTTCTCACGGAACTTCTCATATTCCTTCAGACCTTCGCTGAGGTTATAGGCAAACATCAGGGCGTTATACCACAATGCGTTGAACTCTACAAGGAGACCGGAACGGGGCACGAGAGGCCAGCCGTTGATGGTAGCGTTCATCCACGATACCGGTGTGTTGGTTCCTGTAGTGCTTACAAGTCCGTTGGTCTCTACCTGAAGATTGGGGTGACCGCCGGCCATGATCCAGTTGAGGATTTCGGAAACGAGAGGCATATATTTCTCACGGGCCTTGTCAAAGCCGAGTGATTTACCGTACTGCTGGATGCTCCAGATGGCCCACAGCGGAACATCAGGAAGGTCGATGCTGCGGATGCGGGTGTCCTGAAGGCCATCCTCCATGTAGGTCTTAAGTGCTGAAGAGGCGGTATCCATGATGTCATGGAAATCCTGTGTGTGGCCTATGGCAAGGGTCGTGCCGGGGAGGGCCATGAAGATATCGCGGGCGCGAATTTCACCCCAGGGATAGCCTGATACGATATACTCCTGCTTGCCGTCCTTGATATAGAACTGCTTGGCTGCATTCTTGAGGCAGTTATAGAAGCTGGTACGCTTGGTGCGTATGGCGAGCTCTGTCTCGAATGACTTGGCCAATGAGCGCGGTGACACTTCACTTACGCCGGCTGAGAATATGATCGATTCGCCTTTCTTGATCGGAATTTCGAAATATCCGGGAACCCATAGATCTTCGGTGTAAGGTATACCGCGTTCAAGGTCCTTCACATACTCGATGCCGTTGTACCAGTTGGCGTCCTGAACCCATTCAGGCTTGCGGCTGAGCTGCATGTACATTGTCGGGAAGCCCGGATACAGGCAGAAGCCGACACCATTGTTGACTGTCACGTATTCCTGATTGAGGCGGTCATTCTGCATGACGAGCGAATTGGCCTCACGGAATGCCAGGAAGGGTTTGAGACGGATTGTTGTGGCCGAGTGTGCCTCAACGAGAGTGTAGCGGATCAGAACACGGTTTTCCTGCGAACAGAACACGGTCTCTTTGGTAAGGATCACGCCACCTACACGGTAGGTAGTGCGGGGTACTACCTCGCAGTCATATTCGCGGATGTATTTGTGTCCCATCGGGCTGTATACACCTCCTGAATAGCGGTGCAGACCCAGATTGAATGGAGCCCCGTGCTGTATGACTGTTTCGTCAAGAGCCGAAAGCATAACAAATGACTTGTTATCCATCTCGGGAATCGGCATCACGAGCAAACCATGCTGTTTGCGGGTGTTGCATCCCACGATTGTAGTACACTGATAGGCGCCGGCCTGATTAGTGCGGAGCATCTCTTTTGTAAGTGACTGCTCCAGGTTAATCATGAGATTTTTATCAAATTTAAGATAACTCATTGTAATATTGTGTTGTAATATAGTACTTTATTATGGCTTCGCATTACGCGAGGTTTAATTTTACAATATTACTGATATTATCGCATAATACCAAAAATATTATAAAAAATTATTAAATGTTCTTGAGCATATTTTCATCGTCCTTTGACGAATCGTGTCATACTGTCAATAAGATCGCGTGTTGCGTTTTCAAGAGGAGTGATTATGGGGCGGAATTCCGTAGTCTTTTCAGGCGCGAATATGTTCAGCGCCGAGGCGTGGCAGCGGATCTCCATTGTGTCATCTATCGTCACCGGTTCTCCGTCGATGTGGGCCGGTCCGGCCTGCTGGCGGTAAATTACGGCTGCAGGAGCTCTGAAAGTATGTATCAGGGTATTGCTGTTGATAAATCCCGTAAAGAGATCGACACCTACGAGTGCTGTGTCAAATGGGGTGCCGGCGTGAACGATGGTGATGTCGAGCAGTCCGTCGGTTATACTGGCTGTGGGCGCGATGTAAGCGTTGTTGCCATACTGTGACGCATTGCAGCAGGTGACAAGGAATGCCTTTTCGGTAAGTACATGGCCGTTGGCGCTTATGGTGTAGACCTGCGGATGGAATTTCACATATTCCGAGATCGCACTTTTTATATAGGCCAGTTTGCCGCGGCGCGGTTGCTTGGCAAAGGTATTGCTTACTGCTGCATCAAATCCTACGCCGAATGTACAGAAAAACGGGCGTGAGTTGACACTTCCGTAGTCACTTCTTACAATATTGCCTTCAGCGATGATGTCGATGGCCTTTTCAATATCGAGCGGAATGCCGAGGTGGCGGGCGAGACCGTTGCCCGATCCGCATGGTATTATACCCAATACGGCGTTACTGTTGCAGAGTGCCACGGCGGTCTCGTTGATTGTACCGTCGCCACCGGCAGCTATGACTCCGTAACAGCCTTCTTTCACTGCCTGACGGGCCAGACGCGTGGCATCGCCGCGGGCACATGTAAAGGCGGTGGTTATTTTATAGCCAAGCGGCTCTAAACGGCTTTTTACAAGCGGCTCGATAGACTCTTTGCCGCCCACACCCGACACGGGATTGACGATGAGGAGGAGTTGGCGTAATGTTTCCATCAGTAATTATCTAAAATATATACTTGAGTGTGTACAAAGATAAACTTTCTACGCCAATAAAACAAACGCTCCGCGGAAAGTGGTTTCCCGCGGAGCGTAAATTATCAATAATTAATTGCCGTTTACTCGACTTCACGCTGTATTGCGACAAGCTTGAGGTCGTGATTACGGATAAAGTCAGTGATGTTTGAGCGGATATCGCTGGGATCAACGTCGGCCTCAATGCGTTTCAAAGCGTTGAATACCGAAGTGCCCGACTGATAGATGTGGCGGTATGACTTGGCCACGTCATCGATCTGCTCGTTGGTGAATCCATGCTTGCCCATTATATAGGCGTTTATGCCGTAATACGTAGCCGGATTATGGGCTATCACCACGTAGGGGGGTACATTGCCCATTATGCGGCAACCGCCTTTTATGAGCACCCAGTCACCGATCTCGCTTCTCTCGTGCAGCATCGAGCCTGACGACATGATGGAGCATGTGCCCACCTTGCAGTCACCGGCTATTTTGACGCCGTTGCCGAGTACCGAGCGGTCTTTAATCTCGCTGTCATGACCTACATGGGTCTCGGCGGCGATAAAGCAGTCGTCACCGATCCGGGTTCCGCCTGTCGAGCGTATGCCACGGTTGATGATGACATATTCACGGATGATGTTGTTGTCACCAACGGTACAGTAGGTTTTTTCGCCTTTCCAGCGGAAGTCCTGCGGATCGGCACCTATGATGGCGCCCTGATAGATCTTGTTATGACGTCCCAGGCGGGTGCCGCGTATGATACTTGCATAGGGCATTATCTCGCAGCCGTCACCGATCTCTACATCAGCATCGATGTAGGCGAATGGATGGATTGTTACGTTTTCACCGATCTTAGCCGACGGATCAACGTGGGATAATGGACTGATCATAGTCAATTATGTTTTTATGGGTTAGAATTAAGTTAGCGGCCTCCTCCGAGCGACTGATACAGATTGATGGCGGCACGAGCGCGTGCATTCTCGCAAGTTGCCTGAGCAAGCTGCGCATTCAGCAGGCTCGACTGGGCTGTCAGCACTTCCAGATATGTGGCTGTGCCGTCAAGGGCGAGAAGCTCCTCGGTGTATTCAGCCGCCTTCTCAAGATTTTCAACCTGCTTGGCAAGCAGACCTGACTTCTCGACGCTCTTCTTGTAAAGAACAAGGGCGTTGGTCACTTCAGCACTTGCGTTGAGAAGAGTATGCTCAAAGGTGTTCATGGCCTGTTCCTGCTGAGCCTTTGCGGCCTCAAGGCCTGAGATGAGCTGACCGCGTGCAAACAATGGTGCGGTCAGTGAACCTGCCAGCTGGAGGAACCATTTGCCGGGATTTACTATCATAGAACCGAGCGAGTTGGTGAGACCGCCGGTAGCCGACAGATTGAGGCTGGGGTAGAAGGCTGAACGTGCGCGGTTGGTGGCATAATATGCTACAGCGACGCTTTGTTCGGCTGCACGTACATCAGGACGGGCGGCGAGTTCACTCATCGGGATCGACTCACGCATCAGGTCAGGAGTGATGAACTCGGCTCCTGCCGCGATATCCCATGACTGAGGAGCTACATTGAGCAGCAGTGACATGCTGTTGTTGGCCTCGGAGAGTGCCACTTCAAGATCAGTGATCGAGCCAAGGATGTTGTAATAGTTGGCTGCACTCTGTACTACTGCAGTCTCGTTTACACGTCCGGCAAGCTTGAAGTCTTTCATTACCTGTACATATTCTCCCCAGTAAACGGCTGTCTGGCGGCTTATGGAGAGCTGCTTCTGAAGCATGGCGATGGAGTAGTAGCAGTTGGCTACACCGGCTATGATCTGTGAGCGCACAGCCTGCTCATAGGCCTCGCTCTGAAGCAACGCTGCTTTGGCGCCGCGGTCGGCATTGAGCAGCTTGCCGAAAAGGTCAACCTCCCAGCTGACGGCGAGAGGTATCTGGTAAGTCCAGCTTACAGCGCTTTTGTCAAACGATGCACCGGCACCGCTGGGAGCCAGAGCTACCGAGGGAAGGTAGGCGAGGCGAGCGCCCTTAAGGCGTGCATGTGCTATGTCGACATTGAGTTTTGCATTGGCGAGATCCACATTGTTCTCAAGAGCCTTGGCAATGAGTTCAGCGAGCTTCGGATCGGTGAACATCTGCTGCCATGTGATATTGCCGATGGCGTCAGTTCCGGTGTCGGCATCGCGTGCTGCGACATATTCCTGACCGAGAACGCTCTCCTTGGGCATATCGAATTTCTTGTAAATGTGGCAGCTCGAAAGAGCTCCCACACTTACAAGGATAAGTGCTAAACGCGATATATAATTGCGTGTCATATTGATTTTCTGTTGTTATTAGCGTGAATACTGTTCAATCTCCGACTGAAGGCCTGTATTGTCGGTATCCTCCCACTTGAGCGGTGAGATCTTCTCCTGGATGAGCTGGAAGGCAACGAAGAGTGCCGGAACGACCAGAACCTGAAGCACCATACCGATAAGCATACCGCCTATTGAGCCGGTACCGAGCGCACGGTTACCGTTGGCGCCTACACCGTGGGCAAACATCATCGGGAGCAGACCGATAATAAGAGCCAGTGAAGTCATGAGGATAGGACGGAGACGTGCCGAAGCTCCCTGGATGGCTGCATTGACGATAGACATACCCATACGGCGGCGTTCGAGCGCAAACTCCACGATAAGGATCGCATTCTTGGCCAACAGACCGATAAGCATGATGAGCGCGATTTGCAGGTAGATGTTGTTTGAAATACCCTCGATGCCGGCGAAGATAAATGCGCCCATAAGACCGAACGGTATTGAGAGAATAACGGCCCAGGGGATGATGTAGCTCTCGTACTGTGCCGACAGAAGCAGGTAGACGAACAGCAGACACAGACCGAAGATCATGGCAGTGGCGTTGCTTGAAGTGTTGGCCTCCTCACGGGTCATACCAGAGTACTCATAACCGAAACCGGCGGGAAGTGTCTTGGCGGCAACACGCTCAACGGCGGCAAGACAGTCGCCCGATGTATAGCCTGGTGCCGGCTGACCGGCAACCGAAATAGAGGTAAACATGTTGAAACGGTTGAGAAGGTCAGGACCGTAAACCTTGGTAAGGGTTACAAAGTTATCGAGCGATGCCATCTCGTTGCCGTTGCGGATCTTGACGCTGTAAAGTGTCTCGGGTGATACACGGGCATCAGGAGTAGCCTGCATCATTACACGGTAGATCTTACCGAAGCGGTTGAAGTTGGACACGTACATAGA
>CAZIPQ010000119.1:0-6483 GCA_964541165.1 uncultured Muribaculum sp. | reverse complement strand
TGGCAGGAGTCAAGCAGGGTCTCATCGTCACCGGCTTTTGCGGCAGCGATTGCGCGGTCAAACTTATCATCAACCTCAGCAGGCAATGTGTCGGAAAGCGGATCGAATTTAAGCGGGAAATGGTCCTTATTAAGGTCAAGTGAGGCAAGATCGCGGCGCACACCCTCAAGACGGTCACGTATCTGACCCACAGCCTTCATGTCACACTCTACGGTTATACCTAACTTAGTGGCAAATACATAGATAAGTTCGATTGCAGGAGCTGCAGAGCCGCCGCCGAACCACCAGATGTTGGTATCCAGAATATCCACACCGTTCAGTATGGCCATTAATGCCGATGCAAGGCCATAACCGGGTGTACAGTGAGTATGGAAGTCAACGGGTACCTTCAGCGCGCTCTTAAGCTTGCTGATGATTGAGGCTGCACGCAACGGATTTACCAGACCGGCCATATCCTTAAGAGTGATGATCTTGGCACCGAGACGCTCCATCTCCACTGCCTTTTCTACGAAATACTCGTCAGTGAATATCTTGGCGGGAGCCTGTGGCTTCTTACCGAACAGACGGCCGAAGAAACCGACCTTCTCAGCAGGAGCCTCATCCTTCGGATCGACGGTATAACATACCGCTCCGTCAGCGATACCTCCAAGTTCGTTGATAAGGCGTATTGACTCCTTGACATTGTTGATATCATTGAGCGCGTCAAATATGCGCATCACATTCAGGCCGTTCTTGATGGCCTCGCGGTAGAAACCCTCAAGCACATAATCGGGATACGGAACATAGCCAAACAGGTTGCGGCCTCGTGAAAGAGCCGACAGAAGCGATTTACCCTTCATCGCCTCGCTGATAGTGCGCAGACGGTTCCAGGGTGACTCGTCGAGATAACGCATCACTGAGTCGGGAACAGCTCCTCCCCATACTTCCATGATGTAAAATCCGGCATTTTCATAAAGAGGAAGCAGGCTGTCGATGCTTTCCTGCTTCATGCGGGTTGCAAATAGCGACTGCTGGCCATCGCGCAGCGTAAGGTCGCGGATTTTCAATATTCTGTTAGCCATTATCGTGTGGTTTGGTTGTTTGTATTGATGGAGCCAAATGTAGATATAAATTTTTGATTAAAGAAATATTTCCATAATTATTTTTAAGTCCGGATAAAAAGCGGCAGCGGTGCCATATTACATTATGACGCCGCTGCCGTATTAAATATCACTAAGTATTTTTATTTACAGTCCGTTAGTATATTTATATCACAGAAACTGGCTAAAAACTATATGTGTTAAAATATCGCCTTATAGATAATATCAGTAGCTCCGAGATGTTCTTTTATATACTTACCGGCTGCTTTCCCGGCCGATTCAAGTGCTTCAGGATCATTTATGAGCTGATCCATTATAATTTTAAACTTATCGTCCGAATCATACGAGAATGCCCCACCGGCAGCCAACAGATCAGAGGCCTCCTTGAATTTGGAGTGGCGGGGACCGAATATAACCGGCTCACTGTACACAGCCGCCTCATTTATATTGTGAATTCCGGTTCCGAACCCACCGCCCACATAGGCTATCTTACCGTAGACATAGGCGCTCGACAGCTTGCCGAAGCAGTCTATTATTATGCAGTCAGCCTTAGCAGCATCCTCGGGAGAGGCCTGAGACAATCTGACACATGGACGTGTCAGCTTATTCTCGATCGAGCGTATACGCTCTTCATTCACCTCATGTGGAGCGATGACAAGCTTGAGCTCGTGATGGGCGTTGAAATAGGGCAGCAGATATTGCTCATCCGGGGGCCAGGTACTGCCGGCGACAACCGTGATGTGCTGATCGTCGGTCATGGCATCGATCTGCGGAATTTTAGAACATCCTGCCATGATGTCGGTGACGCGGTCAAAACGTGTATCACCGGCAACTGTCACATTCGTTACACCTACCGATGCAAGCAGATTGCGTGACCGTTCATCCTGCACAAAGATATGACGGTAGCACCGCAGCATGCTGCGGAACATACCACCCCACGGGCGGAAGAATATCTGTCCCGGACGGAAAATAGCCGAAATCAGATATGTCGGCACACCTCTTCTCTTAAGTTCATGCAGGTAATTGCCCCAGAACTCATACTTGACGAATATCGCCATGGAGGGCTTCACGATATCCAGAAATTCCTTTACCGACCCCGGAGTGTCAAATGGCAGATAGCACACCAGATCAACCAAAGGAAAATTCTTCCGTACCTCATAGCCCGAAGGAGAGAAAAATGTCAGCAATATGCGAGCCTCAGGCTTTTCACGACGTATACGCTCTATAAGCGGACGCCCCTGCTCAAACTCGCCGAGTGAGGCTGCATGCACCCAGATGTACCCGCCGGAAGCATCGGCATGCTCACGAAGATAGCGTAGAGAATCTCGCTCACCACGTGACAGTAGCGACAGTTTGTCGCTACGCAAGGCTCCTATACGGATTCCCGCACGCATGGCATGCAATGAGAAGTTATAAAGCGGGTTCATCGTGAGGACAATTATACTGTAATGGTTTCTACAGCCTTACGGATACGTTTGATACTCTCTTCTTTTCCGATAAGCTCGGTGATATCAAACATGTGGGGGCCCTTGCACTCGCCTACCACAGCAAGACGGAATGCGTTCATCACATTGCCGAGATGATATCCGTTGGCAGCAATCCAGTCCAGTACTATCGGCTCGGCGCTTTTGCTGCTGAAGTCTTCTATGCCCTCAAGCACACCGATAAGCTCGTTCATTATACGCGGCATATCCGCGCTCCAGCGCTTCTTGATATCCTTGGGAGCATAAGTGTCAGGAGCCACAAAGAAGAAACGGGCATGATCCCAGAGATCCTTGACAAAGTAAATGCGGCCCTTTACGAGTCCTACGACACGAGCTATATACTCGTCACTGTAATCATCGGGATTGACTCCGTGGGCACGGAGTACCGGCTTGAACAGTTCGGCAAGACGTTCATCGGATATCTTCTGCAGATATTCGTGGTTGAACCAACGTCCCTTTTCATAATCAAACTTGGCTCCGGCACGTGAACAATGGCCGAAATCAAATTTTTCTATCAGTTCGTCGATTGACATTATCTCGGTATCATCGCCGGGATTCCAGCCGAGGAGGGCAAGGAAGTTGATAACAGCCTCAGGCAGATATCCTGATTCACGGTAACCGGCTGATACCTCACCACCTTCAGGATGCCATTCGAGAGGGAATACGGGGAAGCCGAGGCGGTCACCGTCGCGTTTGCTAAGTTTTCCCTTGCCGTCAGGTTTCAGTAGCAGCGGCAGATGCACAAAATCGGGAGCGGTATCACTCCAGCCGAATGCCTCATAAAGCAGCACATGAAGAGGTGCCGACGGCAACCACTCCTCGCCGCGTATCACATGGCTCACCTCCATCAGATGATCATCCACGATATTGGCAAGATGGTAAGTCGGCAGGTCATCGGCGCTCTTATAGATCACCTTGTCATCAAGAATACTTGAATTGATGGTAACAGGGCCACGCAGAAGGTCATTTACCACTACATCGCGTCCCGGTTCCACCTTGAAACGCACTACATACTGGGCACCGTCAGCAATCAGACGGTCAACCTCCTCCTTAGGCAGCGACAGCGAGTTACGCATCGACATACGGGTTGCTGCGTCATACTGGAAATTAGGTATCTCGGCACGCTTAGCCTCCAGTTCTGCAGGAGTATCGAAAGCAATATATGCTTTTCCGGCATCGAGCAGGCGGTGCATATAGTCACGGTATATGTCACGGCGCTCACTCTGCTTGTAAGGACCGTATGCCCCACCCTCGCGTACACCTTCATCGATCTTTATGCCGAGCCATGCGAGCGACTCATTGATATAATCCTCGGCTCCGGGTACAAAACGGTTGGAGTCGGTATCCTCTATACGCAGCAGCATGTCGCCGCCATGTTTACGGGCAAACAGATAATTATATAGAGCCGTGCGCACTCCACCGATGTGGAGAGGGCCGGTTGGTGATGGTGCAAAGCGCACTCTGACTTTTCGATTCATATACTTGATGTGATTTTTCTGCAAAATTAACAATAAAATTTGACATTAAGCCTTTCCGCCGCCTATTCTTATTGCGGGTCAGGAGTGGCTCCGGTGTAGAACGCACGCACCTTGCCGAGCGGCAACGCTCCCTCGAGTTTTACAGGTATGCGTGAGGAGTCACTTGTAATCCACGTGGTCATGGCATCACTCGACACCTTGCCGCGCATCGTGAATGTGAAGCTCAGGCACCAGGTATCCCAGTCATGCCCGTTTACATTGACCGTTTGCTCACCGACATAAGTCACCGACATCTTTTCGGCGCTGTTGCCTGAGAATATCTCGACATTAACCGTCTGACCAGGCTTCATGGAGCTGAAATCAATGGTGCGCAAATAGTAAAACACCGACAGCATGTCAAGCGTAGGGCCGGTGGCATATAGTGTCGTGTCACTATGCTTGAGCGGTCCGTTGTTCTTTGAACGCTCACGAGTGGCGTAACCGGTCACCGAGTTGCCTGAACGTTCAAACCTTACGACATCGTTACCATAACGCTTCCCTTCGTGAGTGATTTTCTGATATTTTACCGGCAGGCATGAGGGGTGATTCATTGTCGACACGAGGGTATCGCGCACAAGCAGTATCTTGTCGGCCCACGGAAGAGTGGACGCCGACAGTGTGGCGCGGTAATATTCCCCGTCATTGCGCAGCGACAATACTGCCGTAGCTGCATCTTTATTTATGAAGCCCCATTTATAAGTTATCACATAATTAAGATCCTCGTCAAGAAGATCAATAGCAGATACACTGACGGTGCTGATCGCCATCAGGATTAAAGCAGTGATGAATTTGCGCGATGACATGCGCAGGGAAACAATTGAATTCATTTTAAGTATGCATTAGTTGCTACATGTATCTAATATAATATTTACAATCGTTAGTGCGCTAATGTTCACTGCTGAAGTGACAAGAGGTTCAGTCGACAAACGGTAGCGAGTAGCGTATCGACTCCTCTATGCGCTTATTGCGCCAGCACTTACGGCACACAGCGATATATCGGTCGTCACCGCCTATCTCAAGTTGCTCACCTTCAGTCACGATAGCTCCGTTGGCATCAATACGGGCATTTACGATTGTCTTACGGCCGCATGTACAGGTGCTCTTTATCTCGTCAATTGTATCAGCGATCTCAAACAGGCGCCGTGATCCTTCAAACAGATTGGTGCGGAAGTCGGTGCGGAGTCCGTAACAGATCACATTGCTGCCGTAGTCGTCCACGATGCGGGCAAGCTGATCCACCTGTTCGGCACTCAGGAACTGCGCTTCGTCAATCAGTATCCAGTCGATTACACTCATCGTGCGCTCAAAAAGTTCCTGTGTCATCATATACAGATCCGAATCGGGATAAATCCACGTACATTTACGCTCGATGCCGATACGCGAGCGTATCACGCTGTCTTTCTCGCGGGTGTCGATTATAGGTTTCAGACAGGCATACGATACACCACGCTCTTCAAAGTTGTAGGCTGTCGTGAGCAGCAGGGCGGTCTTGGCCGATCCCATCGTGCCATAACGGAAATATAGTTTACCGCGTCGGTTCATAATCGGATAGATGTATTTTAATTGTAAAACGGGGCCGCATTCCTTACGGAAGCGGCCCCGCGATGAGTTCTTAAAGCCTTTTCAGATTATCAGGCCTTTGCGTCGGGAGTGATGTTGATAAACTGACGTCCTTCCTTACCTTCGGTAAATACTACGACGCCGTCAACAAGAGCATACAGAGTGTGATCCTTGCCCATACCTACATTGAGGCCTGGATGATGAACTGTACCGCGCTGACGCTTGATGATGTTGCCTGCCTTAGCATGCTGACCGCCGAAAATCTTAACGCCAAGTCGCTTGCTTTCTGATTCACGACCGTTCTTTGAACTACCTACACCTTTTTTATGTGCCATGTTGTTTAAGATTTTAATTGGTTAAGCTACTACGTCCTTAATCACTACTTTGGTGAAGTACTGGCGATGACCGTTTTTACGACGATAGCCTTTGCGGCGTTTCTTCTTGAAAACGATAACCTTGTCACCCTTTACGAGGGGCTCGGCTACTTCACATACTACTTTTGCGCCCTCTACGGTGGGTGCGCCTACCTTTACATTGCCCTCGGCATCAACCAAAAGAACACGGTCAAACTCAACGGCTTCACCCTCTTTCTTCTCATCACCGAGATAGTGAACATACAGGAACTTACCGGCCTCAGCCTTAAACTGCTGTCCCTGAATTTCTACAATAGCGTACATCTGTTAATTAAAATATTACAGGTTAACTCCGTCAGGCGAGCGCCCTTTGACACTGCTTTATCGGGCCCAATCGGAAAAATCGGCACAAAGATAGTGTTTTATTTCGACATCTCCAAATACTTATACTCATATAAATCATGTCACTATGCCTGATTTCATCAAAAAA
>CAZIPQ010000118.1:0-6550 GCA_964541165.1 uncultured Muribaculum sp. | reverse complement strand
TCATCGTTGTCAACTATGCCAACGGCGACATGGTGGGTCACACCGGTGTCTACGAGGCTATCGAGAAAGCAGTGAAGGCCGTTGACGAATGTGTGAAGGACACTGTGGAAGCAGCCAAGGCTGCCGGCTACGAAGTCATCATCATCGCTGACCACGGCAATGCCGACAACGCCATCAACCCCGACGGCTCGGCCAACACCGCACATTCACTCAACCCGGTACCGTGTATCTACGTGACCGAGCGCAAGGACGCCACCGTAGAGGACGGCAAGCTTGCCGATGTGGCTCCTACCATGCTCAAGATAATGGGCATACCGCAGCCCTCGGAAATGACCGGCCACGCTCTCATCAACTGATCCACCCGGTTGCTTTAATAAAATACAGGGGACATGGCGCTTCGGCCATGTCCCCTGCTTTATTTATACATCCCCGGGATTACCAGTGATTGTAACGTACGTTTTCAGGTTTCCATTTATCTTTCGGAGTGGGTTCACCGGCGGGATAACCTACCGGAACCACAGCCAGCGGAATGATCTCCGAGGGAAGGCCGAGTGCTTTCTGCACGCCTGCCACACGGTCGGGGTCAGGATATACTCCGGTCCACACGGCACCGAGTCCGAGCGCATGAGCGGCAAGGAGCATATTTTCAGTAGCGGCCGATACATCCTGGATCCAGAAGTCGCGTCCAGTTCCCTCAATAGCTTTGCTCATATCACCACAGGTGACAATAGCTAAAGGTGCCTTGGGAAGCATCTTGGCGTAAGGCAGATACTCTGACAAGGAGTCAATTGCAGCGCGCTCGTCAAGCACTATAAATGCCCAGGGTTGCTTATTTACAGCAGTTGGGGCTGCCATAGCCGCACGTAACAGGAGCTCCACGGTATCCTGCGGAATTTTTTTATCAGCCTCATAGCTGCGGACACTTGTTCGGGTAGCGATACATTCAAGCACGGCTGCCGTGTCAAACTCATCGACATCAACTGCCGGTGTATCCATCTTTGTGTTGCACCCGGTCAGCATCATTGCGGCCGTGGATGCGATTGCTAAATTTTTACGTAACATATATATTCGTTTTTATCCTGGATCTACATCATAATATACCTGCATCGAGCGGTAATCGCGCTGTTGCATGAACTCTTCATAAACTGCACGAAGCAGTTCCTTGACCTTGCGCATGGAAGCCGTCACCTCAACCTTGAGCATGATTTTGCGGATGTAGAGTGACTGCACACGCGACACATGAGGTTCGTCAGGGCCAAACACACGGTTTCCGAGCAAGCCTCTCAGCCTCTCGGCATATAATGCCGAAGCTTTAAGCAACACCTGCTCCTCCCGATGCTTAAGATATATATTTATAACACGCGTGAACGGCGGATAGTTGTATCGGCGACGTTCATCAAGCTCATAATGATAGAAACCGAGATAGTCATGCGACGGCAGGAAGGTAAGTATAGGATGGCCCGGCTGGGATGTCTGCACCAGCACCCTACCCCGCTTATTACGGCGTCCGGCTCTGCCCGACACCTGTTCGAGCATGTTGAACGCACGTTCTGAAGAGCGGAAATCGGGAATATTTATAAGCATGTCGGCATTCAGCACTCCCACAATGCTTACACGGTCAAAATCAAGACCTTTTGTAACCATCTGTGTGCCGACAAGTATCTGCGCCTTACCCTGCGAGAAGTCAGTTATGATGTTCTCATAGCTGTCCTTGTTGCGGGTGGTATCAAAGTCCATGCGAAGAGCCGGAACACCCGGGAAAGTCGCTCCTACGACATCCTCGATACGTTCGGTTCCATAGCCGTGGATCTCTATCCCCGGCTCCTTGCAGGAGGGGCATATCGACGGCAGCGGATAAGGCGTTCCGCAATAATGGCACACCATCTCGCCGGCATGTCTGTGATAAGTAAGCGACACATCACAATACTGACACTTGGGTACATATCCGCACTGACGGCACTGCACCACCGGAGCAAAGCCGCGGCGGTTGTGAAATATGATTATCTGCTCTCCCTGCTTGATAGCTTCACGCGCATCATGGACGAGGGGATATGAAAGCGGGCCACCGAGACGTCCGCGACGCCGCTCGTCATTCATGTCTATTATTTCGATATGCGGTAACGACACGCCCTCGTAACGTTCTGTAAGACTCACGAGCCCATAACGTCCCGATTCTGCTTTATAGTAAGTGTCGATAGCCGGAGTAGCACTGCCGAGCAAGGTCTTGGCACCATGCATGGAGGCAAGTACCATAGCCGTGTCACGTGCGTTATAGCGTGGAGCCGGATCATGCTGTTTGTAGCTTGCTTCATGCTCCTCGTCCACGATCACGATGCCGAGTTTGGCAAACGGCAGGAATATCGAGCTGCGGGCTCCTATCACCACACACGGACGGGGATTGTCCAGCATGCGTCGCCAGATGTCGACACGCTCATTGTCGGAGAACTTCGAATGATAGATAACCACGTCGCCGCCAAACACACGCTGCAACCGCCGGGTAAGCTGGGTAGTCAGCGCGATTTCCGGCACAAGTAGCAACGCCTGTTCACCTTTTTTCAGCACATAATCTATCAAGTGCATGTAAATCTCAGTCTTTCCGCTCGAGGTCACGCCATGCAGCAGCATTATGTCGCGTTCCTTGAAACCGTCATGTATCGCCCTGAGAGCAACAGACTGCGGTTCAGACAGTACGGGTAATTCACCTACGGCAGCTCCGAGATAGCGGAAACGGCTTACCTCGCGTGTAAAGGTCGTCACAATCCCCTTGCTGACAAGGGCGGTAAGAATGGCAGGGGTAAGTGCGGCTGCTTCAAGCAGACGGGCTTTCGTGACCTCGGCAGGCATACCGGCCGACGCCTGCTTGTTGAGCATGTCAAGAAGCGTCACAAGCAGATGCTCCTGCTTACGCGAGTTACCGACAGTGTCAAACGCGCGGTGCATGGCATCCGGATCATTGCGGTCAACAGCCAGACGTACACACGTCTCACGCTTTACGCGGTAACGTTCCACTAATTTTTCATATACCGTGACAATACCCTGCTCCAGCATCCGTGCCACAAGAGCCTCTACACGCTGCAGACCGGTGCGCCGCTCTATCT
Organism: uncultured Muribaculum sp.; assembly: GCA_964541165.1. GTDB lineage: Bacteria > Bacteroidota > Bacteroidia > Bacteroidales > Muribaculaceae > Muribaculum. The sequence continues at coordinate 3,452 of CAZIPQ010000118.1, read as the reverse complement.
CGGCAGGAGTCATGCGTCCTTCATGATCAAGCAGCTGTACAACCACAGCCTCCCTATCGCCCAGCGTCACGTCGGGACGATCCTCATAATCGGGGTTTAGCTCAATATACGTCTCACTCTCCACTTTAAGCCCCGCGGGTACGGCGGCCTTATAGACATCACCGATAGTACAAAGATAATATTCCGCTATCCATTCCCACAGCTTCAGCTGAGGATACCGGAGTATCGGCTTTTCATCGAGCAATGAATAGATATCCTTGACTTCAAATCCGTCGGGAGCCTTAGGCGTCAATGCCGAAACGATGCCGGTGTAGTACTTTTTACGCCCGAACGGCACCACTACGCGCATACCTATACCAACCTTTCCCTCCATAAGCGGGGGGATGCGGTAAGTAAATGTACCGTAGAGCGGCAGGGGCAGGATTACCTCGGCATAGTTAGCCGGCGATTGAAGCATTGACTGAAAAATTAGCATGTAAAGATACGCAAAAATTCATTTCACTGCAACCGTATAATCACGCGTCGGCGTCTAATAGCCGTAATTCATCCATAATGCAGTATATGAACAGTATTCAGAAATATGTGCTATGCACCCTTATTGCAGGGTCGGCACCAGTGACAATCATCGCCTCCGAACCCACTGACACAATGAGCCGTACTCTCCACGAAGTGACTGTAGAAGCAGCCCGACTCATACGTACCGCCGACCGAGACATCTATACCATTACACCCGACATGAAGCGTCGCGCTTCCAATTCACTTATGCTGATAAATGACATCGGAATACCGAGTCTTATGGTGAATCAGGTAATGAAACAGATCACATCCTATGGCGATAATATACAGGTCAGGATTAACGGGCGCAAGGCCAGCGTTGACGAGTTGCTTGCAACAAACCCGCGTGAGATAGCCCGTGTGGAGTTTATCGATAATCCGGGGCTGGAATACGACGGTGCGTCAGCCGTGCTTGACGTAATCGTCCGCCATCCCGACTACGGCGGCAATGTCATGACCGACAATATGCAGGGTGTAAAAGTAGGTTTCGGCAACTATCAGGCAACGGCAAATATCAACAAGGGACATTCGCAGTGGAGCGCCAATGCCAACGGTGAGATTAGAAATCATATCGGCATGTATCGTGAGTACAATGAAAAATACCTGTTGCCCGACGGTACTACCATCACCCGTACTGAAAATTCAAGCCGTGGCAACTTTGACCGCAAACGGATAAAGTATTCTCTCGACTATAATTATCTGAAGCCCGACACCACCAATATCTTTGCCAGGATCAACATGAACCGCCTCGCAAACGAAGGCAAAGGGCTACACGGACTTATGACTTCGAGCGTCAGTGATATAACCACGGTAATGCATGATGTATCCCGCACTATGTCATCACAACCCGGAGCCGATTTCTACATTGACCAACGCCTGCCTCGCAAACAGACACTTATTCTCAATCTTAAAGCCTCAGTTGCACGCGACAAAAGCCGCCACATATATTCGGAAACCGATGAAGCAACCGGAGCACAGCTGACTGATATCAACAATAATATCCATTCTCGCAGCTTCAACATATCAGCCAATTCCCAATACCGTAAGAAGTGGAAGATTGCGACACTGACTGCCGGCATCAATTATGCCCACACATACGAGCGATCCATACATTACCAGTCAGCCGGTACCATTACCCGCAATTACACTGACAATATCAACGCATTTACCGAATACGGCTCACGCTTCTCGTCAAAATTAACTTTTACAATAGGAGCCGAGGCCCGGTACATCACGCGCCACAACCAGGGTGACGATAGTTCGGTCAACACCTTTCAGGCAGCTCCACGTGTCAGCCTTAACTGGAGGGCATGCGACGCCTCGCGCTGGTCAATATCATTAAAGACCTCCACGACCTCGCCAAGCGCAAGTCAGATCTCTCCTATAATACAGGAAATTGACGGATTTCAGATACAGCAGGGCAATCCCGACCTACATTCGTACACTACCTACAACGGTAAGCTCACTTATAAATATGGCATGCAGCGTTTTAACTTTCAGGCAAGAACCTCTGTCGACTATTCAAGACGCCCAATCATGACCTACTATACATGGATGAGCGACAAGATTCTCCAGTCGTGGGCCAATGACGGCTATCTGACAAGATGGAATGTACAGCTGTCACCGTCGTTAATCATAATACCCAACGCACTCACTGTCAACGGTACCATCGCCTACCGCCGTCAGTGGTCATCAGGTCACGGTTACCACCATGTACATAATTCGGTTTACGGAATAGGCACACTTAACGGAACTTACCGCAATCTATACGCTTCGTTCCTTATAAATGTCGCCGATACGTACCTGTCAGGCGAAACTCTGGAGCGGGGTGAAAATTTCACGATGGCGTCAGCCGGCTTCCGCAACAACCGGTTTTCCGTCGGACTCACGATGTTCTGTCCGTTTTCAAAATATTCATCTTCGACAAAACTCATAAGCAAGTTTGCCTCACAGTATCAGATAGAGCGCAGTCATGCAGCGGAGCGGATGATCATGGTGACACTGTCATTCAACACTTCATGGGGCCGCAAGGTCAAGTCAGGACAGCGACTTATCGATGATGACATACAGCACGAAGCCGTTAAGGCAGCTGCTCGTTAATCAGTGGTAAAGATTGGGGAATGAGAAGGAAAATACGTAATTTTGCGTATGCGACTTCTCATTTCCCTATTTATGACACTCAGTGTCCTCATCGCGGATGCATGCACATCGGCAATTGTCAGCGGACGATTCACTTCCGACGGACGGCCGATGATGTGGAAAAACCGTGATACGGGTACTCTTGATAATTTCGTGGCCACAGTACGTGCCGACGGACCTAATCAGCTTGACTTCATAGCACTGTTCAATGCCGGCGACTCTCTGCTGCAGGAAGCGTGGATAGGGGTAAACAGTGCCGGATTTGCCGTTATGAATACTGCAAGCTATAATCTCGCACCAGACACGGCGACATATCGTGACCGTGAGGGAGAGGTGATGCGCAAGGCTCTGCAAAGCTGCCGTAGCCTGACTGACTTCGAAAAGCTTCTTCAGTCACTGCCGCGCCCAATGGGAGTTCAGGCAAATTTCGGGGCAATAGATGCTGATGGAAATGCCGCTTACTATGAGACTGATGACCGCAGTTACAAGAAATATGATGTAGCTGATGCTCCTGAAGGTTATATCGTGCGCACGAACTATTCTTATTCGGGAGAGCCTGACGCCGGCTTCGGCTATATACGCGAGGCCAATGCCCTACACCTGCTTGAGGCACCGGCAGCCCGGGGATCCATGACCCCTGAGCTGTTTACTGATACACTTTCATGCAGTTTCTATCATTCACTGACAGGCCGCGACATGCTCGACACCGATGATGAATGGATTGTAGATCAGGACTTCATCCCACGCCACTCGACCAG
>CAZIPQ010000117.1:0-6583 GCA_964541165.1 uncultured Muribaculum sp. | reverse complement strand
CCGGCCACGGCTCACCGACAACTATCGGCGCCGAAAAACGCTCCAACCCCTACATCCGATAAAATATTTTTACAAATTGTTGCGCAATTAAAACTTTTGAATTAATTTTGCCGCAAATAAACAACTGTTTGATGAAACGATTTTACGCATATTATTTTTCTTACTTTTATTTCGCAAGAAATTGAAGCGGGACTTTATGCGTGTAATCATCTTGAAATTAACTAAATAAGATATCACTTTAATCCCGCTCGTAAACAATGAGCGGGATTTTTTAATTTATATAGTATGGCAGACAAGCGTGTGACAATTCAAGGAGTGGCCGGATGCTATCATGATGCGGCAGCCCGATTATATTTCAAGGACGAGGAGATAACCACAATACCGTGCGATTCTTTTCCCGACATGTTTGAGATGCTCGACAACGACGCATCATTGATCGGGATCCTGGCAATCGAAAATACAATCGCCGGCTCGCTGCTTCAAAATCATGAACTGCTGAGGAAAAGCAATCTCCGCATTGTCGGTGAGATGAAGATGCGCATATCACACACTCTTGCCGCTTTACCGGGTCAGACAATCGACTCCCTTACCGAGGTAAATTCTCATCCGATGGCTCTACTTCAGTGTGAACAGTTTCTCAACCGTCACCCTAACCTGAAGATGATCGAGAAGTTTGACACCGCCGGAAGCGCCAAGGAGATAGCCGAAAACAACCTTATGGGTCATGCCGCGATATGCGGTGAATATGCCGCCAATCTCTACGGACTGAATATACTGGAGCGCGAGATTGAGACCAACAAACGCAATTTTACCCGTTTCCTGATTCTCGCCGATCCGCTACTTGCCAACGAGCTGCTGCCGTCGGAGAATCTTATCAACAAGGCATCGATCGTATTTACCTTGCCTCACTCTAAAGGCGCATTGTCAAAGGTGCTCACCATTCTGTCATTTTATGATATCAATCTGTCAAAGATACAGTCAATGCCGATAATCGGCCGCGAGTGGGAATACCGCTTCTATATCGACCTCACTTTTGACAGTTTCGCCCGTTATCGCCAGTCGATCGAGGCTGTACGTCCGCTTATTAACGACCTCCGCATACTTGGAGAATATTCTGAATGTAAAAATGAAATCTGAACAGCTTAACATCATCCCTGCCGACCGAGTGCTTGAGGTGCAGGAATATTACTTTTCTCGTAAATTAAAGGAAGTAGCACGGCTCAACGCTCAGGGAGCCGACATCATATCTCTCGGTATCGGAGGTCCTGACCGTCCGCCCCACGCATCGGTAATCGAAACCCTTGCCGAAGAGGCTCACAAGCCCGGCAACCACAGCTATCAGCCCTATGTGGGACTGCCTGAACTGCGCAAGGCAATGGCCGACTGGTACAAGCGCTGGTATGGAGTGACACTTGATCCTGCCACCGAAATACAGCCGCTTATCGGATCAAAGGAGGGCATCCTTCACGTGTCACTCGCATTCCTGAATCCCGGCGATGGTGTACTGGTGCCTAATCCCGGTTATCCCACATACACCTCTGTAAGCCGCCTCGCCGGTGCTGAGATATTCAACTATGACCTCACCGAAGAAAATGGCTGGATGCCTGATTTCGACAAGCTCGAGAAGCTGCCGCTCGACCGGATAAAACTGATGTGGATCAACTATCCCCACATGCCGACAGGCACTCCGGCATCGCTCGAACTGTTTGAGCGCATAGTTGACTTCGGCCGCCGCCACAATATTGTCATCGCTCATGACAATCCTTACAGCTTTATCCTTAATGACAAGCCGCTAAGTCTGTTGCAGATTCCGGGAGCCATCGACATAGCCATCGAGATGAACTCAATGAGTAAATCGCACAATATGGCCGGATGGCGTATGGGTATGCTTGCATCCAATCCCACCTTTATAAACTGGATACTCAAAGTAAAATCAAATATCGACTCAGGTCAGTTCAAGCCACTGATGCTCGCTGCCATCAAGGGATTTGAGCTTGATCGTGACTGGTATGATGACCTGAACGCCACTTACAGCGCCCGCCGTAAAGTAGCAGAAAAGATCATGAACGAACTCGGATGTACCTTTGACCCGGCCCAGCGCGGACTGTTCCTGTGGGGACGCATCCCCGATAGCGCCGAGAGTTCTGAAGCCCTTGCCGACAAGGTGCTTTACGAAGCCCGTGTATTCATCACTCCCGGTTTCATATTCGGCTCCAACGGCGACCGTTATATCCGCATCTCTCTCTGCGCCACCGAGGAAAATATGGAGCGCGCATTGGAAAGAATAAAAGAAATGAATAAGTAAAATAAAAATTATCATACGATGAATGATTTAAAACCCCTTTTGCCTGAAGAAATAGGCAATCTGCACCCGCTCATCATTGCGGGCCCCTGTAGCGCCGAGACCGAAGAACAGGTGTTGGCCGCCGCTCACGAACTTGCAAAAAACGGCATAAAGATATTCCGCGCCGGTATATGGAAACCGCGCACAAAACCCGGAGGCTTCGAAGGCGTGGGCAGCGAAGGCCTGAAGTGGCTGCAGCGTGTCAAGAAAGAGACCGGAATGTTGACCTCTACCGAGGTGGCTACACGTCAGCATGTCCAGGAAGCTCTTGCGGCAGGAGTCGATATACTGTGGATCGGTGCCCGCACATCGGCCAATCCCTTCGCTATGCAGGAAATCGCCGATGCGCTTCAGGAAGCAGGCGCCGACGTTCCTGTACTCGTGAAGAATCCCGTAAATCCTGATCTTGAACTCTGGGTCGGTGCCCTTCAGCGTCTCTATAATGCCGGTATACACCGTCTCGGAGCCATTCACCGCGGTTTCAGCAGCTACGGAAAGCATCTTTACCGCAATCTGCCGCAGTGGCACATTCCTATCGAATTACGCCGCCGTTACCCCAACCTGCCGCTGCTGTGCGACCCGAGCCACATCGGAGGCAAGCGCGAACTCGTTGCACCGCTGTCGCAGCAGGCACTTGACATGGGCTTTGACGGACTTATAATCGAGAGCCACTGTGACCCTGACTGCGCATGGAGCGACAAGGCCCAGCAGGTGACACCCGAGGTGCTTAACTTCATCCTGAACACTCTTGTATTACGTGATTCGACCGTGACTACTGAAAATCTTACCCTTCTGCGTCAGCAGATCGACCAGCTTGACAATGAGCTTGTCGAGGTTCTTAACCGTCGTATGCGTGTATCACGCGAAATCGGCCAGTATAAGAAAGAACACCGCATGCCCGTACTCCAGATCGGCCGTCACGACGAGATTATGCAGAGCCGCGCAGCTCTTGCCGAAGAGATGGGCATGAGCGGCGACTTTATGCGCACAGTACTTTCCGCCATCCACGAGGAGTCAGTACGTCAGCAGATTGAAGTATTCAACGACCGTACACGCTGAAATCATGAAGATACTTATAATCGGAGCCGGCAAAATGGGCTCGTTCTTTGCCGACATTCTTTCACGTGAGCATGATGTGGCGATCTACGATACCGATCCTGACCGCCTGCTGTTTACCTACCGCTGCCGTCGTTTCGAATCGCTTGACGCGGTTGACGACTTCAACCCCGACATGGTCATCAACGCAGCTACGGTAAAGTACACGCTGCCGGCATTTCACGCTGTACTGCCTCATGTATCTGACCGTTGCATCCTGAGCGATATCGCCTCAGTCAAGACAGGGCTGCCGGAGTTTTATGCCGAATGTGGACGTCCGTTTGTATCAACCCACCCCATGTTTGGCCCGACCTTCGCGTCATTGAGCAATCTCAGCAATGAAAACGCCATAATCATTGCCGAGGGTGATCATCTTGGCAAAGTCTTTTTCCGGGACCTGTACAACCGTCTGAAGCTTCATATAGAGGAATATACCTTCAAGCAGCACGACGAGACAATCGCCTACTCTCTCTCCATCCCGTTTGCCTCCACGCTTGTGTTTGCCTCATGCATGAAACATCAGGATGCACCCGGCACAACCTTCAAGCGCCACAAGGCTATCGCCGACGGACTTATGAGTGAAGATGATTATCTGTTGAGCGAGATCCTCTTCAATCCCAATACCTCAGGACAGCTTGAAAAAATACAGAAAAAGCTTGCCGAACTTCAGGAGATAGTGGATCGTCGTGACAGTAAGGCCATGCAGGCTTATCTTGACCGTGTACGTGACAACCTCCGCTAACCGCTTCCTTACTTTTTACTACGGGATTATGTCACTTCACGACCTTTTTGTAAATTTGTAAAAAAGTTGCAGCAAGTGATATATCCCGATACTTTTGAAAATAAGATAGGCTTTGCGGCGTTGCGTACGTCGCTCAAGGAAAAGTGTGTGTCCGAAATAGGACGTTTGCATTGCGACAGCATGTCATTCATGACTGACTTCAACGCTGTCGACGAGGCATTGCACTCTACGGCCGAGATGGTCACCATTATCGAAGCCGGCAACGAATTGCCGCTTGACGGTTTCATTGATGTGAGCAAGCTGCTTGCTGTAATTTCAGTACCGGGGACATTTCTTCCTGCGGCCGATGTGATTCTTGTAAGGAAGTCTTTGGTCGCCATGAGCGACGTAGTGTCATTTTTCAATGCCCACCGTCATGACGAAGGATCGGAGTATCCTTGTCTTGACGCGCATGTGGTCAACATGGCCACCTTCCCGATGCTTGTCAAGATGATTGACCGTCTTATCGATCCTACCGGTGAAGTGAGGGATAATGCGTCACCGCAATTGGCTGAAATCCGCGGTCGCATATCATCTACGGCCAATTCTGTGAGTTCAGCCATGAGGCGTGTACTCACAAGCGCGGTACAGGCCGGATATATCGAGGCCGACACCACCCCATCGATGCGCGACGGACGCCTTGTCATCCCGGTATCACCCATGTACAAGCGCAAGATAAACGGTATAGTACATGACGAATCGGCTTCCGGAAAAACAGTCTTTATCGAGCCTGCCGAAATTGTCGAGGCCAATAACCGGCTGCGTGAGCTCCGCAGTGAAGAACGACGCGAGATCGCACGTCTGCTTACCCAGCTTGCCGATGACATGCGTCCCGATATCGACAATATGCGCATGAGTCTCGACATAATGGGGTTGCTTGACTTTATCCGTGCCAAGGCCCGGTTCGCGCTCGAGATTGATGCCACTCTACCGTCACTCAGTCCGGAGCCGGAGATGGAATGGTTTCATGCCACGCATCCCGGGTTGCTGTTGTCATTACGCCGTCAGGGCAAGGAGATTGTGCCGCTTGACATCACCCTTACTCCGGAAAATCATATCCTTATCATTTCGGGTCCCAATGCCGGCGGTAAATCGGTATGTCTAAAGACCGTAGGTATCATCCAGTACATGGCTCAGTGCGGTATGCTGCCGCCGGTTTATGCCAATTCCCGCTTAGGTATCTTCAATGATATCTTTGTCGATATAGGTGACGACCAGTCCATAGAGGATGACTTAAGTACTTACAGCTCCCATCTGCGCAACATGAAGTACTTCCTGCAGCATGGACGCCGCGGCACGCTGGTACTGATCGATGAGTTTGGCGGTGGTACCGAGCCGCAGATAGGCGGTGCGATAGCACAGGCCCTGCTTAAGCGGTTCAACGAGCTTGACATCTGGGGTGTTATCACCACCCACTTCCAGAACCTGAAGCATTTTGCCGAAGATACTGACGGTATAATAAACGGATCGATGCTTTACGACCGTCATAAGATGCAACCGATGTTCAAGCTGTCGATCGGCAACCCCGGCAGTTCGTTTGCCGTGGAAATAGCCCGCAAGATCGGTCTGCCTGCTGACATTATAGCCGATGCCGAAGAGATTGTAGGCAGCGACTACATCAATATGGACAAGTATCTGCTCGACATCGCCCGCGACAAGCGTTACTGGGAAAACAAGCGCCTCTCCATTCGTCAGAAAGAGAAGAAAATCGAGGAGCGTCTTGCCCGATACGAGGATGAGGCTACAGAACTTCATGAGCGTCGCCGAGAGATCATCGGACAGGCAAAGGAGGAGGCCCGAAAGATACTTGAAGGCAGCAATGCGACCATCGAACGCACCATACATGACATAAAACGCGCCCAGGCCGAGAAAGAACGCACCATTGAAGCCCGTCGTCGGCTCCAGGCCGAAAAAGAGAGTCTGCTCAACGACTCGGCTGACAACGAACATCCTTTGCTCAAAAAAGCACCCAAGAGCAAAAAACGCAAGCCTCAGAAACCTTCTGCCGAAAATTCACGTCCGATCGTAGTCGGCGACAATGTCAAGCTTGACGGACAGGGTGAAGCCGGCAAGGTATTGCGTATCGAAGGTAAAAATGCCACTGTCGCATTCGGACTTCTGGAGACAACCGTAAAACTGGACCGACTTGCCCTGACGATATCCAAACCGCAGTCAGGCGCAGGAAAGGCCACACTTGTCAGCGGCGCCCTGTCCGATTCGCAACGTGACCGACAGCTGAACTTCTCACGTGAAATCGATGTGCGCGGAATGCGTGTAGACGAAGCCGTACAGGCTTTGACCTATTATATTGACGATGCTATCCGTTTCAACGCCTCACCGGTCCGGATTTTACATGGTACCGG
>CAZIPQ010000116.1:1912-6668 GCA_964541165.1 uncultured Muribaculum sp. | reverse complement strand
CGACGCCATTCCCTTTCCATGCGCGCCGTAGGTGCGCGACGACACTTTTGATGTAATATGTAAGTTGCGCTCCAGCGGAGCGCAACATCCCCGGCGCCATTGTCATGACCGCAACTTTTTACCAGCATATATTTTACATTTTCCCGATATAATTATCTTTAGCTCAGATGCCTATGGCGAACTGCAATCATAATGCCATTGTCTCATCCAACTCGTGAATACAAATAAGTGGGATTGGATAAATATATTAACATATATTAACTGATGATGTTAGCCTATTTTCAAATTATACACTTAATTTGCAATTAATTCTTGATAAATGATTAGCAAACTGTTAATTAAAGGTTTGCCAAAATTGCATTGAAATGTTTCTCAAATCAACTCACCTACTTTCTGCTGGAATTATAGCTACATTCTGTCTTATCGGATGCGGTAAGCAGAATGCTGATTATAGTTACAGTGCTCCCGTATTTCCTGAGACGGAAGCCGTCACTGTCATACCGATTACGGTTGACGAACCGATTCCGACCTTAGTGAATATGGCTGTAAATGACACCGTGGCGTATATCATGGGAAATGTCGATCAGAAATGGATACACAAGTATTCATTGAATTCGGGAGAGCATTTAGGGTCGTACGTAAACCGGGGAGGCGCTCCGGATGAAATGTTGATGTCAAATTCAATACAGATAAACGCGGCCGACTCGATGATATACATGTACAATGGTGTGGAGGGAGATTATAAACTGTATAGCTATCATATCGATCATGACGGTAGTATAACATGGGTAGGCTCTCGTGATATGAAGAAGATATTTCATGGATGCTATAGAGTGTATGTATTGCCTCAGCCCGGACGATTGCTTATTGATGCCATTGATCCGGCTGATTTTTCGCTGGATGTAAAGATGATATCCTCCGATACTATTGCAGGCCCGTCATATCAAAATCTCGATGGTGAGCCTGGGGAAATACTGCGTATAATGAATAGTCGACAATTTTGTAACGCGGTTTCTCCGGATGGGAAAAAAGCGGTATACGGATCAAGTTTCGGTGGTATAATGCAGTTGCTCGATATAAGTGGGGAAAAGATAGTGCCGATCAGGACCATGCGTTATTTCCCTCAGCGGTTTAAAGAAAAGGAGGGGAGGATTGTGTTTGAGCGCCCTAAAACACTTGGATTTATTGGAATGGGGGCAGATGAAAATTATATTTATGCCTCTTTTGTAGGCCGTCCGGGGGAAAATGTGTTCATAGCGGCTACAAATATTGGAGTATGGGACTGGAATGGCAATCCGGTAAAACTCTATACGACCGACAAGAGTGTATTGAAAATTGTCCCGTCAAATGATGGCAATGAACTTTATGTAATAACCTATACGGATGAAGAAGGTTGTCAGATAGGGAAAATATCATTGCATAATTCCTGAAGCTCTGTAATTAAAAAGTATCTAACTGTCTGTAAATATGATATAGTGGGACGTAATATAACATATTGTTTTATTGTGATTGTGGCGGCATGTATGGTTGGTTGCCGCAAACCTGCTGACTACAGTTATAAGGAGCCTGAATTTCCTGTTACGGAAGAGGTTACCATAACGCCTGTTACCACCGGTGAGGCAATATCTGCACAATCATTTTTTTGCTGTATATGATACCGTAGCATATATTGTTGCGGATATTGACGGTAAATGGCTTCACTCATTCTCTCTAAACTCGGGAGAACCTCTTGGATCTTACATCCCTGTCGACAATACTTCCGGAAAAATACCCGAGATAGATAATTTTCAGATCAATCGTAAAGATAGTACAATTACAATAAATCAAGGAAATATATTATTTCATTACCGCATAGGTGAAGCCGGTGAGCCATTATTCGTTGACACAGCGTACATTCCTCAATTTGGTTATCGGAGTGAGATATATGAATTATCAGGATCACGACGTCTTTTGGCCGAGGTTGTGGCTCCTGATGGGATTCGCATGGTTAAGAAGATCATAACACTTGGTACATCCGGACCTGAGTATCAAAATCTTGATGGAACTGTGGAGGATATACAACTGATGAATAACGGGATTGGCTGTTACGCTGTTTCTCCCGATGGAAAACGTGCGGCATATATGTCAGGGGTTGGCGGTATAATACAGGTCGTTGACATAAGCGGCATCGAAATAAAGCCTGTAAAGACCATGCGGTATTTCCCTCAGGAATTTGAAGACGGAAAGGGTTATAAATTTTTCAAAAGACCGCTGACATTAGGATTTATAAGTGGTGACGCTGATGAAAAGTACTTTTATGGTGCTTATTACGGCGATTATGTGGAGTGGGTTGATGGCAAGGCTGTTGACTGTGTCGGAGTGTGGGATTGGGACGGAAATCCGGTGAAGTTGTACACTACGGATAAGGGAATACTGAAAATAGCCCTGTCGGATGACAGTAGTGAACTTTACGTGGTTACATACGCGGATGAGGATGGATACCAGATAGGCAAATTTCCAATCCATAATCCATAGTCTTAAATCCGTGTGATAGGATTTTTACCATTAACATGAATCCGGCTTATGGCTTAAGGTCGTATTTCCTGATGGTTATCTCGCGCTCTTCATTTGGAACGAGTCCGTAGAGAGTATTGTCGTCATCACTCACTGCTATCGCCAGCAGGCGGTCATTGATGCTGTAACCTGCCACAAGATGGCCGTCCCAGTCAAATTTCAGTACCGAACGCGGACGTTTTACCTTGTTCCGGTGTTCGCCAAATGTGGTTCCGTCATACACTGCATAGACATAGTCAGGCGTTGCTGCCAGTGAGTAATAAGCGTATATGTCATTGTCATCAGGCCGGAAGGAGTAGCCGCCCGGATTGTCTTCCATTGCGCGTGCGATCACGTCATGTGAGAAATACTCTTTTATCAGTTTTGGATCGGCTACGCTCATGTCGTAGAAGGCCGCCCAGTCGCTGTACAGGCCCGCTATCATCATGCGTGTACCCTGAGGATTGACGATGATCTTCGACTGATTGGTCATCTGAAACAATCTCGGATTATCGATACCGGTATTATCGCCGGGATATATCCCGAAACTCTTTTTCAGATTTCCGAGTGAATCAATGATCGCAAACATCTTTCCGTCATTTACACATCCCGCGACAACCTCATTGCCCAACGGCATTACTTCGCCGCCCCTTATATTACCAAGATTAATGCAATATATACGGGTGTCGGCATCGGTAATGATGCTGTCGCCGTCAATCCTGAACATATTTGCGGTATTCCGCTGACTGTCATATAAAAATAGGTCATCTTTCAGCGGATTATAATACATCTGCCCGATATGGATAAACTCATAGGGCCCTTGTCCCTCTCCGGCAAAATACTGCGGTACGGTTGAGTCGGTACTCTGATAGTAGGCCAGCAGATTCGTGTTGTCTGGGTCCAGAAGCAGCAGGCCCTCTTTTACCGCAAGAATACCCTGAGGATATAAAATCTCGGCATCGGTCATGATCTCGGTGCCTGAGAGCGGCGTGAACGAAGAAAAATCAATTACATCATTGTCGTTATGTGTTGATTTACATGCCGCAAGTGCCAGTATCGCCTGGAGGACAACCGCAAAGCGCGCTACTTGAATGTTACCCATAATAAAATATATTTCGTTTGTTGCAAATCTACGTATTTTGCTCGTAATAATCAAATATATTTCGTTTGCAGCAAATCTACGTATTTTGCTCGTAATAGTAGGAATAGTCAATCCCCTTCATAAACATCTCCCGGTCGTCAATACGATCGGTAAGGGCAGTTAGCAGCAGTTGTTTTAATTTTGACGGATTGACCGGACTCAGCCGCATGGCTTCCATATATGACGACTTGTCGATTTTACTCCAGTCAACACATCGCCTTAACGAGCGTTTCAACATCAGGTCAAGCCATAAGCGTGTGCTGCGACCATTACCTTCCATGAAAGGGTGGGCGATATTCATTTCTACATATTTGTCAACGATTTCTTCAAATGTTGACTCAGGCATTTGCTCAATTTGTGAGAGTGTCTGTCCGAGAAATTGCGCTACGGCAAACTGAAAGCCGCCTTTCGATATGTTCTTTTGCCGGATCTGGCCTGCAAAGTCATAAAGACCTCCGAAAAGATAGGCATGTATCTGCTGTAACCCGCGTGTAGTACCAATTTCGACAATCTTTAATAATGTGCTGTCCCATAACTGGTAGGCCTTATCCCTACTTTTACTGTCAATCTGATCCTCTCCCGAAATTAGCCAGCGGTTTCCTTCGTTATCCCACACCGCTCGGACCTCTTTGTCATTAAAGAAGCGTATTGATATTTTGTTGGATTGGCTGGGAGGTTCCATAAATGAAAAAATGACAGTTGTTAGCCGAGGAGCTGACGGTAAAGTGCGGTGTAGCGTGCGGCTACAACGGATTCAGCATAGGTGGCTGTGGCTGTGTTGCGGGCAGCAGTTCCTATTGATGACCTGTCGGGGTGATCAATAAGCCACATGATGCCTTCGGCGAGGTCATGAGATGAGCGCGTCATGGCGAGATACCCGTTGATGCGATGGTCGATCATTTGAGGTATACCGCCGGTGGCAAATGCCACACACGGTACGCCGCAAGCCATGGCTTCCACGATGGTGTTGGGCAGATTGTCCTGAAGCGAGGGTATGATGAAAGCGTCAACGGCATTGTAGGCCGCTGCAAGCTGATGTTGCTCCGTGATGTAGCCGAGAGAATAGACAGGGTAGGGGAGTAG
>CAZIPQ010000116.1:0-1812 GCA_964541165.1 uncultured Muribaculum sp. | reverse complement strand
CTCTGTGATCCGAGCTCTGCGAGCCATCTGCTGCATGCCACGAAGGTGGCCTTGGGCGTCCGGTCATAGATGGCAGCCTTCTTGCGGAAGGTGATGTCCGAGAGGTCGTGACTTCCGCGCAGATGCAGCTGAGGACATGAGTGGCAGCGGTCGGTATAGCGTGTGCAGGTGCCGGAATAGTGACATACCCCTGTAAAGGGCCACATGTCGTGCATGGTCCACACCACGGGCTTGCCCGACATCATGACTGCCTCTATGTCACGCAGTGACATCATGCCCTGGTTGATCCAGTGGAGGTGTATTATATCGGCCTCCTGAAACTCCTTGAGACGGGTTATATCGGTGCCGAAACTGCCTGTGTCGAGGCTGAACAGATCGCGCCTGCTGAAGCCGTTGGCGGCATAGATCAGTCCCCGTTCCGCCACAAACTGCATGCGGCGCCTGAAGTCGGCGGGGAGCGATATTACCTTGGGATCGTCATTGGCGCGGTCACGCACCAGCATACGCGCGTCCACACCGTTGCGACGCAGTGCCTGACATAGTCTGTTTGCAGCTATTGCAGCCCCTCCGGCGAGTTGCGAGGTATTTACGAGGAGTACCTTCATCGGCTCGGTTTATTTGCCGATGAGGCGCTTGAAAAATTGTTTTCTGCGGCGCTCCTTGATGTATCCCTCAAGCTGGGCAAGAGCCTCGCGCTCGATTATGTCGGGATCCTCATGTGCCACCTCGGCATACAACCGCGCAAGGCGGGCGGTCTCTTTGGGATCAAGATTTATTGAGCGGAACATTGACATGAGCAACGCACGGCGCTTCACGTCGAAACGCATGCGGTTGAGGTCGACATAGTGGAATCTGTAGCCCTCCTCCGGAGAACCGGTGTACAGCACATTGCCCGGAGAAAAGTCGCGGTGATACACACCTGCCTGATGCAGGCGGTATATCTCGCGGGCAAAGGCGGGGAGGATGATGTCAATGTTGGGATGTGTCTCCCAGTGGCGCATTTCGGTCGCACCGGTCAGTTCGCGGCTGATGTAGTAGCTTCGGATCAGACGCTGTCCCCGGCGCACTTCCCCGTAGGCTATGGGTGCCGGAGTGAGAAATCCCAGCGACTGCATGCGCTTCGCGTTAAGATAGCTTCGCTTCGCCTTGCTGGTGCGCACGGTAGTATATATGTACGAGTTCAAGATGTTGGGCTTCCGGAAGTCCTTGACGATCGCCGCTACCTTATCCATCATGACACGGTAAAGAATGTTGCGACCGCGGTAGATGACCTCGGCGCTCTCGGGCATTCCGTTATGAATTATCTCCTCGATCATCGGCCGGAGATATTCATAGCGTGAGCTGACTCGTATCACATATTTTAACATATCTTTTACGCTTGCTGTTAGTTACACAAAGATAGCATGAAGAGTCCACATTTTGGCTATTCTACAATTAAATATTTCGGGTAGATGTAAGGAAAAATCTGAATATTTAATTCTCGCGGGGCCAAAATATGCATTAACTCGGTGCAAAATAGAAAGTTATGCTTATTTTTGCGCTCCTTGCCTTCTCCTCAGAAAAATTTGTGTTGCCGCTCCCTCGGTAGAATCGCGGCGTTCAACCTCTCCGAGGTTGCCGGATGCCGGTGCGCCTCTCGGCCCCCGGTTGCAACCGGGGGTTAACAACGGTCTACCTCCTCCGGAGGCCTTCCAAGCCGATACCCCGTCGCTCCCTCGGAGCGCAACATCATCGAGGTCATCCCTGGATGACGATGTGCATCCGCAGGATGCCGATTAATCAGTAGCCCGGCACGCCGAGCGCAGCGGCGTG
>CAZIPQ010000115.1:0-6678 GCA_964541165.1 uncultured Muribaculum sp. | reverse complement strand
CTGGAGCAGCTCTGATGAGGCTGTTGCTACCGTTGCCGATGGCGTAGTAACCGCCGTAAAGGCCGGCGCCGCCACCATCACCGCCGCAACTTCTAATGGCCTTAAGGCTACTTGTGAGGTCACCGTAACTGTAAAAGAGGTTCTGGCAACTTCAATCTCGCTTGATAAGGAGAGCATCGAGGAAACTTTGGGAACCGTCGTTCAGCTGACAGCAACCGTACTTCCCAATGATGCAACCGATAAGAGTGTAATATGGTCGTCATCTGACGAGGGCGTGGCAACTGTCGATAACTCCGGTAAGGTGACAATACTCGGTCTGGGCAATGCCACGATTACCGCCACTACTGCCGACGGCTCAAATCTCTCTGCCGTATGCCGCATTTACGGTGTGTCAGGCATTGAGGCGATCATGATCGAGGCCGGAGGCGCCGATGTATATTCGATCAGCGGTATCCTGCTGAAGCGCAATGCCGACCGCGAGTTTATCTCGACTCTCGCTAACGGTGTCTACATTATCCGCACCGCCGGCAAGACTTACAAGATCGTAAGATAATCCGAAAATAACCCAAGCTCATGATACGGCCGCCTTACACTGGTGGCCGTATCTTTTTTTTAGCTAAACCGTGGCGTTCAACCTCCTACCTGGGTTGATGGATGGTGCCCCGGCAGTAGGGGCGCCCGTGACCACGCAAATATCATTTTGTATGGATACCTGTCAGGTGTCGCGCTCCGATGGAGCGCCGGGGTTGGGAGGATGGGTTGTGACCTATGGCTGCGCGCAGCTGACGCAGCGCTTGCCATAGGCTTTTCTTCTCACGGTGCGCTGCACCGTCCAACGCCGCTAACGCGGCTTCACACCCTCGTATGCTCGGAGGGGAGAGCTCTGTTGTTAACCCTCCTCCGAGGTCCAGCCAGTGGCGGGGGCATACATAGGGATTAGGGTGGTGTGAAGCCGGTGAGCGGTGGGGGAGTCGCGGAGCGACGAGGACCGTGTTAACCCTCGGCTGCGCTGGGGGTACAACTCGCCCATACGAACAAAACAACTCCGGCGGAGTTGAAGTCATTGCCGGGCGGGAACGGATTTTTTGGCGGGTATGGCCGGAATGTGGGGATTAATTCGTAAATTAGCGCAATAATTACTTGCAATGAAGGACAACCGAAAAATAAAAGTGGGCATCACCCACGGCGACATCAACGGCATCGGCTACGAGGTAATTCTCAAGGCTCTTGATGATCCGCGCATGACCGAGCTGTGTACGCCGATCATCTACGGATCGGCCAAAATAGCCTCATATTACATGAAAGGGGCCGGCATGCAACCGCTGCAGCTGGTACAGATTGCATCACCGTCGGATGCCCGTGAGGATGAGATCAATATCATCAATGTGGTTCCCGAAGATGTCAAGATTGAGCCCGGAGTATTGTCGAAAAGTGCCGGAGAGGCCGCATTTGCCGCCCTGGAACGAGCTGTAACCGATTTGCGCGCCGGCGACATCGATGTACTCGTAACAGCTCCTATCAATAAGGATGCCATACAGAGTGATACATTCCACTTCCCCGGTCATACAGAATATCTGGAGGCTTCGCTCGGCGACGGCGACAAGGCAACGATGATCCTATGCAGCCCCGACATGCGTGTGGCGCTTGTCACTACCCATCTTCCCATAGCGAAGGTGGCTGAGGCTATCACCCGTGATGCGGTGCTGGAGAAGATCGAGGCCCTCGACAAGTCGATGCGTGCCGACTTTGGCTGCGATGCACCCCGTATCGCAGTGCTCGCGCTAAATCCTCATGCCGGTGAAAACGGACTGCTTGGGAGCGAGGAGAAGGAGATAATCGCTCCTGCGATCGACGAGGCCTATTCACGCGGCATTCTGGCTTTCGGCCCTTACGCCGCCGACGGATTTTTCGGCACGGAGTCTTACCGTAAGTTTGACGCGGTACTTGCTATGTATCACGATCAGGGACTTGCGCCTTTCAAGGCCGAGGCAATGGATTCGGGAGTCAACTATACTGCAGGGCTTCCGTTTGTGCGCACATCACCAGACCACGGCACCGGCTTCGATATCGCCGGCCGCTGGGAGGCTTCGGAAGTGTCGATGCGCGAGGCCATATATCTGGCAATCGATATCTGGCGCAACCGTGCCCGCCACGCGCACATGACCCGCAACCCTCTGCGTAAGGTGTATAGGGACAAGGGTAAGGATAATGTGGTACTCGACCTTACAAAGGATGATGACGCCACCGATTAATTAACCTCTCAACTGATAATTAATGAATTACGCTATAATTGCCGCCGGTGAGGGCTCGCGTCTGGCTCAGGAAGGGGTTGCTCTTCCCAAGCCGCTGGTGCGCCTTGACGGTCAGCCTATGATCAAGCGCCTGATCGATATCATGATGTCGTGCAGCCCTGAGTCGCTTTCGATAATAGTCAACGAACAGATGACCGAAGTGCGTCAGTATCTCGAAGGGTTGTCGTTGCCGGTACCGTTTCATCTCGTTGTCAAGTCGACACCGAGTTCGATGCACTCTTTCTGGGAGGTCAGCCGGGCATTTCCCCGCAAAGGGAAATTTGTCCTCACTACGGTCGACACCATATTCCGCCGCGATGACTTCGAGGCCTATGTAAAGGCGTTTGAGGCTGATGCCGTGGCTGACGGCTATATGGGCGTCACTTCGTTTATCGACGATGAGAAGCCTCTCTACATCGATGTCAATGCCGACATGGACATAACCGCGTTCAGTGACACTCCCGTCGAAGGGGGCCGATATATCTCAGGCGGCATCTACGGTCTGACGGCTCCGGCTCTCGATGTGCTCGACCGATGCATGGAGCAGGGAGTGAGCCGTATGCGCAACTATCAGCGTGCGCTTGTCAGCGCTGGACTTAAGCTCAGGGCATGGCCGTTCAGCAAGATCATTGATGTGGATCATGCGGGCGACATCGCCACAGCCGAACGTTTCATCAACGGGGAGTGAATATAAACCGACAATAACATAAATCTATCATAACCAAAAAGCAATGGCTGAAGTAACAATAGCCGGTATAATGCGAGCCGGGGCTTACTCGCCCAATCATATAGGCAATGACGCCGCCATATTCAATGCCACCGCCGAGCAGCTGCGCAAACGCGGTATGGTGGTCAACATATACAGCGAGGAGCAGTTTATAGCAGGTGAGGTCAAGGAGGACATCATCGTGAACATGTGCCGCGAGATGAAGTCGATAATGCTGCTGCAACAGCGTGAGAACGAGGGTGCGCTTGTCATCAATTCGGGCTACGGCATCGAGAACTGCACCCGCGAACGCATGACCCGCATACTTGTAGGTCACGGTATCCCTTATCCTGAGAGCCTTATCGTCAACACCGACGAGGCTGTAACCGCCGCCATGCACAAGGCCGGTTTTGACCGCGCGTGGATAAAGCGCGGCGATTTCCACGCCATGCACAAGGAGGATGTGAGCTATGTGCGCCATCCCGAGGAGGCTCAGGAGGTGCTTCAGGAATATTTCCTGCGCGGCATCAAGCGTGCCGTCATCAACCGCCATCTTGAAGGTGACCTGATAAAGTTCTACGGTGTGCAGGACACTCCGTTCTTCTACTGGTTCTATCCGTTTGAGGCCGGCCACTCCAAGTATGGCCACGAGGCGATCAACGGCAAGGCGCGCGGACTGGAATTTGACCGCGACTATCTGCGCGATATATGCCGCAAGGCCGGTGAGGTGCTCGATGTGAAGATATACGGTGGCGACTGCATCGTGGCCCCCGACGGCACAATACGCATCATCGACTTCAATGACTGGCCAAGCTTCGCCCCCTGCCGTCAGGAGGCAGCTCCACATATCGCCAAGTGCATCATCAACACCATCAAGCAGCGCCGGTCATGAGCGAGGAGAGTTCTAAAGTCAAGGCAAGCTATCGTGACACCCTCAAGTCGATGGACACCGAGGAGCATATCGACCTTGCCTTCTATCGCCCGATCGGTTATGCGTGGGCATGCCTGGCAGCCAAGCTCGGAGTGACCCCCAACGCCATCACCATAGCTTCGATATTTCTCGGCATCGGTGCCGGCGTGATGTTCTATTTCAACGACCTTTGGCTGAATATCATCGGTATGCTGCTGCTGGTATGGGCCAACTCCTTTGACTCGGCCGACGGTCAGCTGGCCCGCATGACAAAGCAGTATTCGCGTCTGGGCCGCATACTTGACGGTCTTGCCGGTGACTTCTGGTTTGCCGCGATATATGTGGCTATATGTCTGCGCGAGAATGTAACCTCGGTATTTTTCTCCTCCCACCACTGGGTTATATGGGTTGTGGCCGTAGCAGCGGGACTTTGTCACGCCAAGCAGGCGGCTATGGCCGACTATTACCGCCAGTTTCACCTCTATTTCCTTAAGGGCGAGGGTGGCAGTGAGCTTGAAAACGCCGATGACCTGCGCGCCCGCCTATCACTGTTGACATGGCGTCATAATTTCTGGAAGAAGCTGACCCTTACGGTCTATACCAACTATACCGTCAACCAGGAGGCTATGACACGCTCCATGCAGCGGCTGCGCGGAGAGTTGCGCCGCCGTTGGCCTGACGGACGTATACCGCAGTCGTTCCGCGACGCTTTCCGCCACGCCAGCCTGCCGCTGATGAAGTATACCAATATACTGTCGTTCAACTGGCGCTGCATATCGCTGTTCGTGTCGCTGTTTATCGGTATGCCGTGGCTCTACTTCGTGGTCGAGCTGACCGTGTTCAACATTCTTCTGATATATATGGTGTGCCGTCACGAGAGCTTGTGCCGCCGCCTTACATCACAGCTTAAAGATGGACTCTATTAAAGGTATAATATTTGACTACGGCGGCACAATTGACAGCCGCGGTACCCACTGGAGCGAGATTATATGGGACGGTTACCGCCGTGCCGAGGTTGACATTGACAAGGAGACCTTCCGCGAGGCCTATGTGTATGCCGAGCGTGAGCTGGCCCGAAATCCTCATATCACCCCCGATGACAACTTTTATGATCTGCTCAACAGGAAGATGACCATAGAGCTCGAATGGCTGGTCGACCGTGGCTATCTGCGTCAGGGCGACGTGGAGCATCTGGCGCCTGTCATCGCCGGTTATTGCTATGAGCAGGCGCGTGAGTGTGTCGAGGAGGCCCGTCCGGTGCTGACAAAGCTTGCCGAGCGTTATCCCATGGTGCTTGTGAGCAATTTTTACGGCAACATCGAGGCTGTGCTTGCCGACTTTGACCTGCGTCATTTCTTCCGCGACATAATCGAGAGTGCCGTGGTGGGTGTGCGCAAGCCTGATCCGCAGATATTCCGTCTTGGTGTCGAGGCTCTTGGCCTGACTCCCGGTGAGGTTCTTGTGGTGGGCGACAGCTACCGCAAGGATATCGTGCCGGCCGAGTCGATAGGATGTCATGTGGCATGGCTTAAAGGCAAAGGCTGGACCGCCGATGAGGATGCGGTGACTCACCCTGCCATTATCAAAAGCCTGACTGATCTGCTCGATGTAGCATTATGATAAGTTAACTTGAAGAGAGCTAACTTGCGTGTATTTTAAGGATAGTTAACTTACTGCGGCTATTTTTGTCTAAATTTCACATAATTACACAAAACTTAGCTGAAAAATAATTTTACAATTCAAAAAATACTTGTACTTTTACACGCTCTTTTCACTGTGTGTCGGTAACGACATGCCAATTGTGATCGGAAAAAGTAAATATATAACACAAAATAACGTAAAACCAAAAACAATCATGAACCAGAATGAAGTAAAGAAAGCCGAAGGTAAGCTCGGTATTCTCGTAGTAGGTCTCGGTGCTGTGAGCTCTACTTTTATGACCGGTGTTCTCATGGCCCGCAAAGGTCTCGCTAAGCCTGTCGGCTCGTCTACTCAGTATGATGTGATCCGTGTTGGTGAGGGTGCTGACAAGAAGTATCTCCACTACAATCAGATTATACCTCTGGCAAGCCTTGACCAGATTGAATTCGGCGCATGGGACGTATATCCCCAGAACGCCTTTGAATCAGCCATGAACTGCGAGGTCCTCAAGGAAAAGGACATCCTCCCTGTAAAGGATGAGCTTGAGGCTATCAAGCCTATGAAGGCCGCTTTTGACCACAACTATGCAAAGCGTCTTGACGGTGACAACGTTAAGGACTGCAAGACCCGCTGGGATATGGTTGAGGAGCTCCGCAAAGATATCCGCGACTTCAAGGCCGCTCACAACTGCGACCGCATCGTAGTGCTCTGGGCTGCTTCTACCGAAGTATATGTACCCGTTGACAAGAACGTACACTACACTCTGGCTGACCTCGAGAAGGCCATGAAGGCTGACGACCGCGAGCATGTCGCTCCTTCTATGTGCTACGCTTACGCAGCTCTCGTAGAAGGCGCTCCCTTCATCATGGGTGCCCCCAATACTACAGTTGACTTCCCCGCAATGTGGGAGCTCTCTGAGAAGACCAAGATGCCTATCGCCGGTAAGGACTTCAAGACCGGTCAGACTCTCGTTAAGTCAGGCTTCGCCCCCATCATCGGTGTACGTAACCTCGGTCTCGCCGGCTGGTTCTCTACCAATATCCTCGGTAACCGCGACGGTCTCGTACTTGACGAACCCGCTAACTTCCGCACCAAGGAGGTCAGCAAGCTCTCTACTCTCGAGTCAATCC
>CAZIPQ010000114.1:0-6775 GCA_964541165.1 uncultured Muribaculum sp. | reverse complement strand
TTCCTCTCGGGCATCGAGTGCTCGGTATTCGTGCTCACCGACGGAAAGGACTACCGTGTGCTCCCTGTCGCCAAGGATTACAAGCGCATCGGCGAAGGCGACACCGGACTGAACACCGGCGGCATGGGTGCCGTAAGCCCCGTGGTATTCGCCGATGACGAATTCATGGAGAAAGTGCGTACCCGCATAATCGAGCCCACGGTAAAAGGACTTGCCGAAGAAGGCATCACCTACCGCGGCTTCATATTCCTCGGCCTCATCAATGTAGGCGGCGAACCGATGGTGATCGAATACAACGTGCGCATGGGTGATCCCGAGACCGAAGCTGTGATGCTGCGCGTCGACAGCGATCTGCTCGACCTGATGCTGGCGGCAGCCGACGGTGATCTGGGCGACCGTCCTCTCAACATAGATCCCCGCACGGCAGTGACCGTGATGATGGTGTCAGGCGGCTATCCCGGCGACTACGCCAAGGGCAAGGAAATCACCGGCCTTGACTCGGTTGAGGACAGCATCGCATTTCACGCCGGCACAAAACGTGATGCCGACGGACGTCTCGTCACCTCCGGAGGCCGCGTGATAAGCGTGAGCTCTTACGGCGACAACATCGCCGATGCCCTCGCCCGCAGCTATGCCAACATCGAGCGCATAGCCTTTGACGGGAAGTACAGCCGCCGCGACATAGGCCGCGACCTGATGAACTATAAACGCTGACAGCCTTGGACGAACAGGAACTTACCCGGTTCATGCACTCGCGTTATGCATTTGCCATAATGCTATGCGCCATGATTGCCGGCACGCTCGTGGCCTATTTTCACGGCCACATAATCTACGTGTACGGCAATGACGGCTTCGGAATGCCGTCGGCCAACGAATGGATAAGTTCACGCGAGACATCGCTCTACGTCAACCTCGGTCTGAACGTACTGCTGGCGCTGCTGCTGATCTACATCAACAGGCGGTTCAACCTGCTGCGATCGGTGTCGCTGCTCTATGCCACGATGTTCGTGACCATGCAGGGAGCGCTGCCGTCGGTCACGGGTCAGCTCTATGACGGCACGATCATCTGTCTCCTCGTCCTTCTGGCCATCATACCCCTATACAACTCCTTCCAGAAGCCCAATTATACCCGCAGCATATTCCTGAGCTGCTGTATAATAGGCTTCGGGGCGATGAGCGACTACTCCTATGTCGTGTATGTGGCTGTGTTTCTGCTCGGCCTGCCGCAGATGCGCTGCCTGTCGCTGCGCGGAGTACTTGCCATGCTCATCGGTGTCATCACTCCGGTATGGATATGCGCCGGCTTCGGCCTCATCGACCTCACCAACCTTGAGATACCCCAGTTTGTCAGCATATTCAAGGCCCTCGACACCCACGAGCTCCTGCAGCTGCTCGTCTACACGGGCTATACACTGTTTCTGTGCATCATATTCGGAGTATTCAATCTGCTCCACATCTACGGTTACAATGCCCGTTCACGCGCCTACAACGGCTTCTGGATTCTCCTGTCGCTCGCTACCGTGGTCCTGATGGTGCTTGACTACTACCATCTGATGATCTATCTGCCGATGCTCAACTGCTGCACCTCGATACAGACAGGCCACTTCTTCGTCATCAACAACCAGCGCCGCAGTTACTTTGTAATCATGTGCCTGATGCTGGGCTACGGCGCCATATACACCTGGAACATGTTAATATGAAGCTCATCATAGAAAGCAACATACCGTTTACCCGCGGAGTGCTTGACAATGTGGCCGACGTGACATATCTTGATGCCGCCGACATCACTCCCGAGGTAATGCGCGACACCGACGCGCTGATCACCCGCACACGCACACGCTGCGACGCCGCCCTGCTCGACGGATCAAGATGCCGTTTCATAGCCACCGCCACAATCGGCACTGACCACATAGACCTCGATTACTGCCGCAGCCACGGTATCACCGTAGCCAACGCTCCCGGATGCAACGCACCTGCGGTAGCTCAGTATGTCATGGCCTCGATCGACCGAGTGCGCCGGTTGCGCGATGACCGCGGGCCACTGTCACAGCTTACCATCGGTATAGTAGGAGTAGGGCATGTGGGCTCGATTGTAGAGCGCTGGGCCCGCGGTATGGGGATGAATGTACTGCTCTGTGACCCTCCCAGAGCCGAAGCCGAGGGTCAGGAGGCATTTGTCGACCTTGACCGCATACTGGTCGAGAGCGACATAATCACATTTCACACACCGCTTACCTCCGACGGCCCTCACCCGACCTATCATCTGCTCGATGCCGACGCCGTGAAACGCCTCGCACGCAAGCCGATAATAATCAATGCCGCCCGCGGACCGGTGACTGACGACAACGCAATCATTGCCGGACTCGACAACGGCCTGATCGGCGATGCCGTGATAGATTGCTGGGAAAACGAACCGGCGATCTCTGCCGAACTGCTCGAAAAAGCGGCCATAGCCACCCCGCATATAGCCGGATACTCCCGCGAAGGCAAGATACGCGCCACGGCAGCGGTGATCGACGCATTTACCGACCACTACGGGCTGCCCCGTGCCGTGATGACCGAAAGCGTGCCTGCAGGCGCGCCCGACACGGTGACCATGGAGGCTGTAGCCGCAAGCTACGACCCCATGACCGACACCGAAGCCCTGCGCCGCAGTCCCGGGTCATTCGAGGCCCTGCGCAATCACTACACCTTCCGCGACGAAGTATGCTGATTATTACCCCGAAGCTTGTGATTACGCGGCATTTTGAGTAAATTTGCAGTTCATCAATAAATTGACTATTATGTTTTCAGGTATAGTTGAAGAGGCCGCCCGCGTGGTGGCTGTCAAGCGTGATGGCGGCAACGTGCATCTGACGCTGACATGTTCATTTGTCGACGAATTGAAAATCGACCAGTCTGTGTCACACAACGGAGTGTGCCTGACTGTAGTTGCCCTGCCCGGTGACAACACCTATACCGTGACCGCCATACAGGAGACCCTCGACCGAAGCAACCTCGGTGACCTCAAGGAGGGTGATCTCGTCAACGTGGAGCGCAGCATGGTGATGAACGGACGCCTTGACGGCCACATCGTCCAGGGACATGTCGACTGCACGGCCGTGTGTGACGAGCTGCGCGAAGTCGACGGCAGCACGTATTTCCGCTTCCGCTATACGGTTGATCCGGAAATGGCACGCCGCGGCTATGTCACCGTCGAAAAAGGGTCGGTGACTGTAAATGGCGTCAGCCTCACCGTGTGTGACTCCGAGCTCGACTCATTCCGCGTGGCCATCATCCCCTACACGATGGAACACACCAACTTCTGTCGCATAACCGAGGGCACACGCGTCAACCTGGAATTTGACATCATAGGCAAGTATCTTGCCCGATTAATGGAAGTGAAATGAGTGATAAGCTCGGCATACTGATCTACTGCGCCTCAGCGCCCGACATTGACCGCCGGTACTTTGACTTCGCCCACCGTCTGGGACAGCTTATAGCCGAGGCCGGGCTGCCTGTCATAAGCGGAGGCGGACGCGGCGGCCTAATGGGTGCAGTGACCGACGGAGCTCTCGAAGCCGGAGGAGAGTCCATAGGCGTGCTCCCCGAATTCATGATCGAGAAAGACTGGAACCACAAAGGACTCACCAAAACCATCGTCACCGACTCGATGCATGAACGCAAGGCAACGATGGCCTCGCTGTCATGCGGAGTCATCGCGCTTCCGGGAGGTGTAGGCACTCTTGACGAGCTGTTTGAGATTATCACATGGCGTCAGCTCGGCCTGTACGAAGGCCCCGTGGTGATAGCCAATGTAGATGGCTTCTACGACCTGCTGCTGGCCCATCTGCAGCATGCCTGCGACCAGCATTTCATGCGCGGACGCGGACTGTGGTGCGTCGCCACGACCCCTGAAGAGGCGCTCCGGCTCGCCCTTACGCCGCTTGACATCACCATACTCGAAAAATACTGATGCCCGCCAACCAGCAAGCCATACACCAACCGGTATTTCCTCATGCCGACATAAGCTATCTGCATGACCGGCCTGACTCGCTCACCGCTTCAGCGGAGAGCAGCTACACCGACGGTATGCCCGCACAGATGCGCCCGGAACTACCCGGCTACAATTCGGGCATACTATGCATAATCATTGGCATGCTGTTGCTCGTCATATCAAATCTGCAGCAGGTATCACGATTTTTCAAAACCCTGATGTATGACCTCCACAAGGTGAGACGCCACAGCAATGTATTTGACGAGCACACCGTCAGCGAGACGCGTCTGCTCGCCGTACTTATTGTACAGCTGTGCGTATGCGAGGGTATCCTTATGTCGGCGGCATTCGGCGAATACATAAGCCCGATACCACCTTACCGGCTACTGACCACGTATGCGGTCATGGCAGGCGTGGCGATGGTATATTACCTTTGGCAGATCCTGGTCTACAACATAATAGGCTATACGTTCAGCGACAAAGAGGACACCCGCCAGTGGCTCCGCGGCTTCAAGGCATCACAGGCATTACTGGGGTGTACCCTGCTGCCGCCCACGCTGGCCCTGCTGTTTTACCAGTCACTGACCATCTATCTGATTACTGCCGGGGCAATACTTTATGTAATCTTCCGCATTATATTCATAATAAAGGGTATTAGAATTTTTTATCACAATTTTTACTCATTAGTCTATTTTATTTTGTACCTTTGCAGCGTGGAAATTATCCCGTTGATGATAGTTTATGGTAGCGCATTGTTGCTTTGCCGTAATCTGATTAGATAACCTGCTCAATTCTACATTTACTCGTGAAAGTTAAGAAAATTCTTGTTTCTCAGCCTAAACCCGCTTCTGACAAATCACCTTATTACGACATCGCTGAGAAGTATGGAGTCGATATTACATTCCGACCCTTCATAAAGGTAGTGGGCCTAACTGCCAAAGAGTTTCGCCAGTCACGCCTGAACATGGCCGATTTTACAGGTGTCATATTTACCGCACGTACTGCTGTCGATCACTTTTTCCGTCTTTGTGAGGAGATGCGTTATACAGTGCCTGACACGATGAAGTATTTCTGCACCACCGAGCAGATAGCCAATTATCTTCAGAAATATATCGTATACCGCAAGCGCAAGATATTTTTTGTAAATACGGGTAAACTTGACGATCTGCTTCCTTATCTGCAGAAGCACAACAAGGAGAAACTGCTCTATGCCGTGAGCGACGTCAACAATGACGCGCCTAATGTACTTGACCGCAACAACATCGAGTACACCCGCGCC
This sequence comes from uncultured Muribaculum sp., assembly GCA_964541165.1. Classification (GTDB taxonomy): domain Bacteria; phylum Bacteroidota; class Bacteroidia; order Bacteroidales; family Muribaculaceae; genus Muribaculum. The sequence goes on along the minus strand of CAZIPQ010000114.1, from coordinate 1,520 downwards.
GTGATGTACCGCACGGTAAGCAACGACTTCGGGCCCGATGAGAAGTTTGACTATGACATGCTCATCTTCTTCAGCCCCCAGGGCATTGACTCGCTGCTGAAAAACTTCCCCGACTTCAATCAGGGCGACATCCGCATAGGATGCTTCGGCGCCACCACAGCCAAGGCTGTACGCGACGCAGGACTGCGACTTGATGTCGAGGCTCCTACCGTGGCAGCCCCCTCGATGGGCGCAGCTCTTGAAAATTATCTCAAGGACGAGACCAAGAATAAATAATGACGACATGAACACGCTGCGCCTTTACAAACGCGAGAAGCTGTGTTCGGTCACCGCTATTGACCGCCTCTTCGCACGCAGCGAGGGGGCGCACTCTTTTATATGCTATCCATTGCGTGTAGTGTGGCGTAATGCCGTCGAGCGCCAGGGTGGAGGCGCACAGTTCATGATCACGGTACCCAAGAAGCGGCTGCGCCATGCCGTGGACCGCGTGGCCATGCGCCGGCGCATACGCGAGGCCTACCGGCTCCACCGTGCTGTAGCGCCTGCCTTGACCGCCGCCCGCGTGGATATCGCATTCGTATATGTGGGCGACAACCTCCAGCCCTATCAACGCATCGAAAGCGCGATGATCAAGGCCCTGTCGCGCATGGAGTCAGCATTTAATACGGCAACCGATGATACGCCGGCTTCTGAGTGAACTCCTGATATTGCCGATACGCTTCTATCAGGGAGCAATATCACCTCATCTCGGCCCTTCATGCCGCTTCACCCCCACATGCAGCCAATATGCCATCGAGGCATTGCGCCGTCATGGCCCCCTGAAGGGATCATGGCTCACCCTGCGCCGGCTGCTGCGCTGTCACCCCTGGGGCGGCAGCGGATATGACCCCGTGCCATGATTATTCACGACATCCACACTCATGACCCGCAGGCTACCGGAGCCATAATCAACTGGCAGCCCGGCATGCCGATAGATCCCCTGAAATATTATTCCGTGGGAGTGCATCCGTGGCACAGCGACATGCCGACCGATGCCGGGCACCTGCTCACACTTCCTAATGTCGTGGCTGTGGGAGAGGTGGGACTCGACAAACTGCGCGGCCCGTCAATCGAAGTGCAGACCGATGTATTGCTGAAATGGCTTGAAGAAGCCGAGCGGCACCGCCTCCCCGTCATACTGCATGTGGTAAAAGCCATCCCGGAGATCATGGCATTGAAAAAAGAGCTGCAGCCCACAGTGCCCTGGATAATCCATGGCTTCCGCGGCAAGCCGGAAACCGCACGGCAGCTTCTCGACAAAGGCTTCTACCTCTCGCTCGGAGAAAAATATAATCCTGACGCCGCGGCCATAATACCGCCCGATCGGTTGTTTGCCGAAAGCGATGAAGCCGGCACTGTACCCGAGCTGCCTAATCTTAATCCCGATCTGCCCGACAGCATCTTTCTGTCGCATAAGAGATGATATTGCAGCTCCTTGCCTCGGGATTTACGATACAGGACTTGCACAATGATGACAAGTT